>JAIRUO010000275.1 GCA_031254385.1 Treponema sp.
ATAGTCGAAGGAAACAATAAAGACGGAGCTCAGCCGGATGCTGTCAGTTGGTAATTCCCTCAAGAACGGGAGCATAACAAATCCTGATACGCGGAAAACTTTGGCGCTGCTTGGGGCGTTTTGTCTCTTTCTTTCTACTATAGAATACATGATCCCCAAACCTCTGCCCTTTATGCGCATCGGCATTGCGAATCTGCCCCTGATGCTGGCGCTCGACATTTTTCCCTTTCATTCTTTTTTGATATTGGCCGCCATTAAGATCATTGGACAGGCCCTGATAACCGGAACCTTATTTTCGTATATTTTTCTATTTTCCCTTACGGGTACTCTGCTGTCGGCTGTTGCAATGTACGCGCTCCGCAGGCTTTTGGGACAGCGCGTCAGCTTTATCGGCATAGGTACTTTAGGCGCAGTTGTTTCCAACAGCAGCCAACTGGCCCTGGCCTGGGTCTTTATATTCAGGAACAGCGTACAATACATTGCCCCGGTTTTTCTTGCCGCCGGGCTCATTACCGGAATCGCCCTTGGACTGTTTTGCGAGCTTTTTAGCCGACATTCCAAGTGGTATGCATCACGCAGAATACGGTGAAACAGTATGGATCGCATTAACCAGTTCCTATCCAAACGGCGTATCGTTTATGAAAGACTCTTTGCTGCACCCTCATTATGTATCGCAGGGTTCCTCATCATGCCGTCTCTGCTGTTTATTCCCGTAACGGTACTCAAGGCCGTACTGTTTCTGTTTTTTTGGTTTTTATGCTGGCTTGCGGGAAAAAAGAACAACCCTCTAATAACTATACTGGTAATCCTTGTCATCGTGATTTTTAATCTTGTCATACCTTACGGTCAGATTTTGTTTTCCATTGGAGTTTTCAAAATAACCCTTGGCGCATTAATGACAGGTATTCACCGGGCCCTTACTCTTGAAGGGCTTATCATGCTGTCAAGAATCAGCATAAGGCCAGACCTAAAAATACCCGGCACTTTCGGATCGCTAATAGGGGAGTCCTTCAGGTACTTTAACCTTATTACGGAATCCAGGCCACGCATAAGTAGGAAGAATCTATTACGCGACATAGACAACCTAATGATAGAACTAAGCGAAGCAGCTCCATGCGCTACCGAAGCGCAGCCTGCTGGAACAGATACGCCACAAAAGACCAGCCTCTTGGGCTTTGTAATCCTTACGCTGATAGTGATTCTATCCTGGCTACCCTGGTTAGTAGTTAGTACAAACCCCTAACCCCTAACCCCTAACCCCTAACCCCTAATCCCTAACCCCTAACCCCTAACCCCTAATCCCTAATCCCTAATCCCTAATCCCTAACCACCCTATAATCATCATCGGTCAAGGTAAAATCAACACCGCTTGTTATGCGTATGCTCTGATCGTCAAAAACAAAGACAGCATCTACTCCTTCAAGAGAATCGACTAAGGCAGATCCCTTTTCGTATCCCATAACAAAGACCGCAGTAGAAAGCGCATCTGCGTCAATAGAACGGTCTGAAATAATGGTTACTGAGAAAAAGTTGTTCCGCGCTGGATACCCGTCAAAGGGGGAAAAAATGTGATGATACAAAACATCATCGGCCCAAAAGAAACGCTCGTAAACGCCGGAAGTTACCACGGTTTTTTCTCTAACCCGGACTATCCCTAAATAGCCGCCACGATCGCTTTGGGGATTCTGTATACCCACGCCCCAGAGACTTTTATCCTTCTTCTCGCCCACAAGAAGGATATTCCCGCCCAGGTCAATAATGGCTCTGGGTATTTTGGCCTTTCTGATAATTGCCGCCGCTTCATCAGCCGCGTACCCCTTGGCAATGGCCCCAAGATCAAGGACCATACCGGGCTTCTTAAGAAAAACCGTGCTGTTTTGCCTATCCAGTTCTACATCGTTCCAATTGACAAGAGATAGAACCCTGTCAATTTCTTCCTGGCCAGGCACCCTTGGATCACCCCCAATATCCCAGAGTGAAACAAGCGGGCCAACCGAAGGATCAAATGCGCTGCCAGAAAGAGATGCGTAGTACAGCGCGGTTTCTATTACCATAAAAACATCTGCGCTCACTTTTACCGGCGCAAGCCCTGCGGCTGCGTTTATGTTATCAAGCTCGGTTCCTTTTCTATGGACGCTCATCCGGTTTTCAATTTCCCTGAGCCGGCCAAAAATTTCGTTATATACCTGTTCCTTCCCATACTCGTACAGGGTGATGGTGCAAAGCGTGTCAAGAACAAACTCTGTACGTGAAGCTATAGTCGGGGAACAGCCTGCCAGCATAAGGAGACAGCAGAAACAGACCGCAATATTTTGTACCTTTATTTTTGTCATTAACCGTGAATACTATAGCGTGATCCAACGTATTTATCAATTATTGTATCAGGCACCTTCAAAGAATCTCACACAAAGGCGCAAAGGTGCAAAGGCACAAAGGGGATACTCCTAGCCTACTGACCACCAGTCATTCCTTAGTGCCTTTGTGTGAGTAAATTCCTGAAGAAGTCCTTCCAACCCAACTTGAGTTTTTCGCAAGAATCTTCTATCCTATAATCATTCTCCGTGCCTCTGTGCCTCCGTGCCTTTGTGTGAGGTAATTGGGGATAAGTTCTAATACAAGAGGAAAAATATGGATACAAACGCAATCATTGAAAGAGCTAAGGATTATATTGCCAAGGAAAAAGACGCCTACTTTAGAAAAGAAGTGGAGGATTTGCTGTCGGCAAATGATATAAAGGAACTAGAAGACCGGTTCTACCAGAATCTGGAATTCGGCACCGGAGGGCTGCGCGGTGTTATCGGGGGCGGCTATAACCGCATGAACAGCCTTGTGGTCAAAAGCGCAACCCAGGGCCTTGCAAGCTACCTTATAAAGGCTTTCCCTGAAAAGGCCGCAAAGAAAAGCGGCGATGGACTTTCCGCTGTCATTGCCTTTGACAGCCGCCATTACTCAGCGGAATTCGCGGAAGGGGCGGCACTGATTTTCGCGGCAAACGGCATAAAGTGCTATCTCTTTTCCGGGCTTAGGCCCACGCCGGAACTTTCCTTTGCCATCAGGCACCTGAACTGCGATACCGGCATCGTAGTTACCGCAAGCCACAACCCGCCCAAGTATAACGGCTACAAAGCCTATTGGATTGGGGGCTGTCAAGTCATCCCGCCTCACGATGAAGGCATCATCAGGGAGGTAAACGCGGTTACCGAAATAAAAGAGATGGCTAAAGAAGAGGCCTTGAAAAAGGGGCTTCTCAAAATTATAGATAAAGAAATTGACGAACCGTATCAGGCTATGGTGCGGAGCCGCCTCTTTAGGCCGGAACTCATCAGGGAAAAAGCCGGTGAAGTCAAAATCGTTTACACTCCCTTGCACGGCACTGGAGCGTTCCATGTGGAAAGCGTCCTGGGCAGCCTCGGTTTGAAGGTAATTACTGTGCCGGAGCAGCGCGAGGGAGACGGCGATTTCCCGACCGTAGCTTTCCCCAATCCCGAAGAAGCCGCGGCCCTGGATATGGCCATCAAACTGGGTATCAAAGAAAAGGCCGACGTGGTTATGGCGACTGATCCTGATGCAGACCGTTTCGGCATCGCAGTACCCTCAGGAAAACCTGGCGAATTCACCCTGGTGACGGGGAACCAGATGGGCGTATTATTAGCGGACTACATCTTCCTCTCATTAAAAGAAACTGGAAAAATGCCACCTAACGCCGCTATGGTCAATTCCATTGTTACGACCGGAATGCAGAAAAAAGTAGCGGAGCATTACGGCGCAAAATGTTTTGAGTGCCTTACCGGATT
>JAIRUO010000291.1 GCA_031254385.1 Treponema sp.
TGTTGCCTACCCGGTTTACCATCTCCGCCTGCGACGTTCCGGTAATTACGGTATTTTCGCTCAAGAATTCATCGTATTGCGCAAAAGATGAAGGAAACAGTTGCCTGTTATCCACAAAAGCCATAGTACTCTTGCCTGTAAAGGGATTGGTAACGCAAGTAACCAAAGCCAGACAAAGTACGCAAATTAAAACAATTATTTTTTTCATATTTACTCCTCCCCTTTATCGCGACACGACCGACTCGAACGGCCTACCTGCTGCTTAGAAGGCAGCTGCTCTATCCTGATGAGCTAGTGTCGCAGATTGGCCTTGTTCTGAAACATCGTAGCTTCGGTACGCAGTTTCCGAACAATTCTACCATATTTGTAGCATAAAAAAGCTTTTTTTGGAAGTAGAGGGCAACCTCTTTTGACAGATCATCTTACAAATTATTTATTAAATAAAACAACATATATTTGAAAAAAACTAAAAATGTGTTATAATTAGAATATAGGGGTATCAAGAATTATGAAAAAGATAATTGCAGTATTTTCTATAGTGCTCATTCTTTGCCTTGCAGGGTGCTATTCAGTGGAAAGCAGCCAGAGCTTGAGGCCTGAACAGCCGCAAACCGCTAGAAGGGCCTATAACGGCCCGCGTTCTACCATCGCTGTTGGCCAGTTTAATAATAATTCCAGCTACTTGAATGGTATTTTCTCGGATGGGGTAGATCGGCTGGGCAGCCAGGCCAAGACTATACTTATCACCCACCTGAATCAGACCAACCGCTTCACCGTGCTGGATCGAGACAATATGGAACAGGCAAGCATGGAGGCCGCAATTCGCGGAGAAGACCAGGCACTGATGGGCGCGGCCTATATCCTCACCGGGGCTGTAACGGAATTTGGGCGCAAGGAAGAAGCAAGCGTGGCCTTGTTCGGCCTCCTGGGAGCCAGCAGGAGACAAGTTGCCTACGCCGTAGTCAGCATCAACGTAGTTGACATCCGCACCACAGCGGTGGTTTATTCGGTTCAAGGCGCCGGTGAATACGAGCTTACCAATTCCCAGTTTATGGGGTTCGCCAATTATTCTGGCTATGATTCCACGCTGAACGGCAAAGTCCTCGATCTGGCAATCCGTGAGGCTGTTGACAGGCTGGCCGAAGCAATTGACAGAGGCTTGTGGAGACCGTCAGGCACTTGAGGCTTTAATGAAGAAACTCAGTATTTACCTAATTATTCTGACACTCGTTATTACAGTCTGTCTTTCCGGGTGCGCAAGCAACAAGCAGATATATTATTGGGGAAACTATGAAACCCTTATCTATGCGTATCTAAAAGGCGAAAGTCCAGGAAGCCAGCTTCTATCACTGGAGCGCGACAGAGGAAGGATAGAGGCCGACGGTAAAAAAGCTCCTCCAGGTTTCTATGCCCATATTGGATTACTGCATATGGAGCTTGGCAACATTGCGGAAGCTATACTCTGCTTCGAAACGGAAAAATACCTTTTCCCGGAAGCCGCAACCTATATGGATTTCCTACTAACGAATCTTGGAAGGTAAATTATGCGAGGCATTAATTTTCTATCGATATTGCTTTCTAAAACCTGCCGTATTTCATTCTTCGCGATAGCGGCGGGAATGTTCCTGCTTAATGCCTGCGTTTCGCAGCAAACCGGCTTTGACGACACTGCTTTTAGACAGAGCCGTCCGCGTTCCATCCTTGTGATGCCGCCAATCAATATGTCTAATGACATGGGGGCGCCGGCAACTTTTCTTGCTACTTCAGTCATGCCCTTAGCCGAATCGGGGTATTACGTAATCCCAGTGGCCCTTTCAGAACTAACATTCAGGCTAAACGGCGTAACCGTTGCCGAGGAGGCTCATGCGATCAGTCCCCTTAGGCTACGCGAGATATTCGGCGCGGATGCGGCCCTGTACATCACGATCACCCATTATGGCGTAACCTATATACTTGTAAACAGCGTGGTAAAAGCCTCAGCCTCCGCAAGACTTGTGGACCTTAGAACAGGCCAGGAATTATGGAAGGGCGATGTCAGCGTAGATTTGAGCAATAATTACAATAGCAACAGCCTTTTGGCATTGATTGTGGTCGCCGCTGTCGATCAAGTTGTCAATACCGTTACGGACAAGGCTTATGACGCGGGCAAGCAAGCAAATGCTAAACTGCTATCTGCTGGAAATTATAACGGCCTCCTATATGGGCCGTACCATGAACTATATGAAAGTGATTAAAATTCACTGTTAAAAATTCACTTGACAAGAAATAAAAGTTGATCTATAATAAAAATACAAAAATCTTTCTTGGGAAGGAGGAATTAATATGACAGTCATTGTGGTGGTCTCAAACTAAACCGCATATTGCGGCGGATTTTCTTCCCAAATTCAATACAAGATAAACCCTCCAAATATGCGGTCTTCTCATTTTTCACCGATTTCATCGGGAATAAATCTACAGGAGAATTGCATGTTATCAGATTTGAAAGATTATGGTTTTACTCAGACGGATTTTCTTGCAGCTCAAAATATTTTGCAAGGAAAAAATACAAAAGAATCAATTACGGGTAGGGTGATCGAAGCCCGCCGGGATAGGTTTAAGGTTATTTGCGAACATGGGGAACTAAGCGCAGAACTTAAAGGGAGTTTTTTTCATAATCTTGAAGAAGGCGACCTCTTTCCGGTGGTTGGGGACTTTGTATTTTTGAAATACAACAGCCAGGGCCCTTCGCTTATTGATGCGGTACTCCCCAGGCGTTCTATGTTTTCCAGGGTGGATTTTCTGGGCCATGCGGAAGGTTTTGCAAAAAATGTAAAGAAACAAGTACTGGTTTCTAACTTTGATTACGTGTTCATCCTTTCCTCATTGAACTATGACTTAAATATGAACCGTCTGGCGCGATACCTGACTGCGACCTGGCAGAGTGGCGGATTTCCGGTCATCATCCTGACCAAGGCAGATCTTTGCGAAGATCATGCCGCTAAAGCAGCGGAAGTACGAAAACTAAACCGCGATATTCCGGTTATTCCCATTAGCAGTAAAACAGGCTTTGGTATTGATGAGCTTGCCCCTTTCCTTGAACCCGGCAAGACCATTGTATTCCTTGGATCTTCCGGCGTGGGCAAGTCCTCACTGCTCAATCGTCTGGCCGGAGAAGAACTCATGGAAGTAAAAGAAATTCGGGAGGATGATTCCAAAGGCCGCCACACTACCACCCATCGCCAGCTTTTCCGCATCGCCGCCGGAGCCCTGGTCATTGACACGCCGGGTATGCGGGAGATGGGACTCTGGGACGCCCAGGAAGGCATCAGCCTTGCTTTTGCCGAAGTCGAAGAACTTTTTTCCCAATGCCGCTTTAGCAACTGCACTCACCAGAGCGAACCGGGCTGCGCGGTTCTGGCCGCTTTGGAAGACGGCAGCCTCTCGCCCGCACAGTGGAAGACCTACCTTGCCCAGCGTAAAGAAACCGCTTTTGTGATGAATCATTCAGCCTACTTAAAACAAAAGCAGGAATTTCACAAATCCATTGCGCGTTACAGCAGGGACAGAAATAAGGGGAAAGAGATTTATTGAGCCAAGATCGCGTTACTTGACAAATCCATTTTATGGATATATCTTTTATAATAGTTTTGAGGAGGATAATTATGCCCAACAAAGCTAAATTTTTTCTGCTTGCCATTTTTTTGATTTTTGCTCAGTTTATCTTTGCCCAAAGTGGAGAAAGATATTATGAAAATGTCGGGAATTTTTCTTATTGTCCGCCCTTAAACTGGAACATAACTGAATTCCCTGGCCTAAAATACCATATAATAATAGGCTCTGTTGATGGAAATTCTACGGCAAATATCAATTTTGCTGACGAGGTATACAGCGGAAAACTGGACGAATACGTTTCTTTAAGCATTGCCCAGTTGGAACAGTTTTTTGCTAGCACTAAACTGATTAGCCGCGATCCTTTCAAAACAAACTCTGGCATTGTAGGCGAACGTATCATTATTACCAATATTCAGTTAGGGAATAATTTGATGCAGTTTATTTATTTTTTGCAGATGCCGAATAACAGGTATTTAGTAATAAGCGCAACTGCGCTTGAAAGCACTGCGACGAATTACCAGCCAATATTCGATGAATGTGTAAGGACTTTTGAAATAATGCCTTAAGTCCTGTATCCACCGGTATTTTATTGACATATCCGCCAAGCCCATATACCATTATCAAAAAGAAACAAGGCGGTAAGAAATGATAAAACCCAATGCAGATGCTTTACAATGGGCAGAGGCCGTCTGGCCCAAAATGCTCGCCAAGATGGACGCCCAGGTTGACCGTATGGGTTCAAATGTTCCCTATACGCTGGTGGATGGCAAATTCAATGACATGATCGAGAAAAGCGTTTACTGGTGGACTAACGGGTTCTGGCCGGGAATGCTCTGGCTCATGTATAACGATACCAAAGACGAAAGATACCGGAAGGCCGCTGAAAAAATCGAAGAAAGGTTTGACGATGCCCTTGCGGGGTACGAGGGGCTTCACCACGATGTAGGTTTTATGTGGACACTCTCGTCAAGGCTCAATCATAAAATTACCGGAAACCCCCGCTCACGCGCCAGGGCCTTGCACGCGGCCAATATTCTGGCTGGCCGTTACAATCCGCGGGGGCATTATATCGGCGCATGGAACAATGAACGATCCACCTGGATCATCATTGACTGCATGATGAATATTCCCATCCTCTACTGGGCTTCCAGAGAAATCAACGATCCCCGTTACAAATACACCGCCATAGAACACGCAGATACCGCGCTTAAGTACCTGGTCAGGCCAGACGGCTCCTGCAACCATATAGGCGTCATGGATCCACATAACGGCAATCTCTTGGAAACTCCGGCGGGCCAGGGCTACGCTGCGGGTTCCGCCTGGAGCAGAGGGCAGTCATGGGCCCTTTACGGCTTTGCCCTTAGTTACATTCACACCGGAGATGAAAAGTATCTTGAAGCGTCCCTCCGAATTGCCGAATTTGTGCTGAAGAACCTGGCGGAGACGAATTATGCGCCTGCCGTGGACTACTTTGCGCCCAAAGAACCCAAATTGGTTGATACATCAGCGGGTACAATTGCCGCCGCAGGACTCCTCACCCTTTCCGGAATTGATAAAAATTTCAAAAAAGATTTTTGCATGGAAGGGGCCATGAACATTCTGCGATCTCTTGAAAGCAGCTACGCAGATTGGGATCCGCAAAAGGATTTCATTGTACGGAACGGCGCGGTACTGTATCATGCGAAACCAGAAGAACTCAACTGTCCTTTAATCTATGGCGATTATTATTTCCTGGAAGCGCTGTTTCATTTGCAACATCCTGATTTAGAGATTTGGTAACAATTCAGTGGCAGACAGGCAATGTTGGTGAAATAAATGGAAAACAAATACAGGAAATGGTTTGGAGAAAAAAAGGCTCATCTGGCACTGGAAGCGTTCAGGGCTAAGGGCTGGCAAACCTGTTACGCGGAAACTCTTGCAGAAGCAAAAAAGCTTCTCTTTGAAACCTGCCTGCCAAAAAATGTTTCAGTCGGCCTTGGGGGGAGCGAAACCCTTAGTGCCATGGAAATACTCCCTGTCCTTCGAAACGGCGAGTACAAGTTATACGACAGGTATAACTGCCCAGATCATTTTGAAATGTGCAGAGACAGCTTGATGGCGGAGTATTTCCTGACCGGCGCGAATGCCCTGACCATGAACGGCGAGATGGTCAACCTTGACTGCTCCGGCAGCCGGGTGGCTGCCATGGCTTACGGTCCACGGCATATAATTGTAGCAGCAGGGGTAAACAAACTGGTGGAGAACCTTGACGAAGCGATCAGCAGGGTCAAAGCCATCGCGCCCATGAACTGCAAACGAAATAATCACAAAACCCCCTGCGCACAGAATGGCGTATGCGCAGATTGCAACGATGCCCAAAGAATGTGCAACCATCTCCTTATCACTTTTAACGCGCAAAAATTCCAGGGGAAGTATACCCTCATCCTGATTAATGAAGAGCTAGGATTTTAGAGAGCTTGTAATTTTTTTTAATGATATCTAAAGTAACATAAGATAAGGAGCACTCTATGTCCAGGATTCCTGTAGGCGTATTAGGCGCTACCGGCATGGTAGGCCAGCAGTACATTAAGTTGTTGCTAAATCATCCCTGGTTCGAAGTACGCTATGTTGCGGCCTCTCCCAGAAGTGCTGGGAAAAAATATAAAGACGCCACTGCTGGGCGTATCCATTTTCCGGGCGTTGCCGAAGCTGTCGGAGATCTCATGGTATACGATGCCAGCGATGTATCCAGGGCCGCAGAGGCGGCGAAGGCCGGGGACTGCGCCTTTGTGTTTTCCGCGCTTGAAATGGGCAAGGACAACTCTCCGGAAGAGTCCTACGCCGCCGCAGGGATACCGGTGGTTTCCGTTGACAAAGCTCACCGATGGACTTCTGACGTACCAGTATTGATAGCGGAAGTTAATCATCAGCATATTGATATAATTCCTGCCCAGCAAAAAACCAGAGGCTGGGACAAGGGCTTTATCGTAGTAAAACCCAACTGTTCCATTCAGAGTTACGTTACCCCGATATACGCCCTCATAAAAGCCGGATA
>JAIRUO010000004.1 GCA_031254385.1 Treponema sp.
TACCATACGACATTCTACAAATTTGGATTTAGGAAGAAGGGAGTAGGGAGTAGGGAGCAGGGAGTAGGGAAAGAGGGAAAAGAGCAAACCTCTCTCGGTCCCCAGTCTCCAGCCTCCGATCCCCAGTCCCCTATCTCCACTCCCCACTCCCCACTCCCTACTCCCCACTCCCTACTGGAAGTAAACGACCTACGGGTAACGTTTACCGTGTTGAGGGGGCAGCATCGCATAAGCGTACTGGCGGTGCGTGGCGTTTCTTTTGAAGTCGGAAAAGGTGAAATCTTAGGCATAGTCGGTGAATCAGGTTCAGGAAAGAGTGTCAGCGTACAGGCCATACCTGGGCTGCACCCACGAAATGCCGAAATGACCGGTTCGGTACTTTTTGAAGGTAATGAAATACTAGGGCTTCCGATTAATGCCCTTAGGGAATACCGGGGAAAGAAGATCGGCATGATCTTCCAGGAACCGGGAAGGTCCTATGATCCTCTGCAAAAAATGGAAAAAGTCTTCCTGGAAACCTTCCGCAATTCTGACCCTAAAATTAGCCGTGAAGAATCTATTGAAAAGGCCGCCGCGCTCCTTGCAGAGATAGGGCTTTCCAATGGCAAAGAGCGGCTTATGAATTTCCCACATCAATTTTCGGGAGGCCAGCTCCAGCGCATCGGCATTGCCCTTGCTCTTGCCCAGGGCTGCGAACTCCTTATAGCAGATGAGCCTACCACCGCGCTGGACGTTACCATACAGAAACAGATTATAGACCTGCTCAAAACCCTGCGGAGGAATCGGAAGCTTTCCATAATATTTATAAGCCACGACATCGACCTTGTTACGGATATTTCTGACAAGGTACTGGTCATGTACGGCGGACTGGTAATGGAATCCTCATCATCCGAAACTATTTCCAGCGGCAAAGCGATTCACCCCTATACCAAAGCCCTGCTTGCGGCAAGCCCCGTATTCGGAAGCCATTACTCGAAAGAGCGGCTCCAGGTCATCCCCGGTAAAGTCATTGACCCGGTAAATCCAGGGGCAGGCTGTCCCTTTGCGGCCCGCTGTGCCGACTGCAATGCCGAGAATAAGGTCTGCGACCAGGCCATTCCCGCTCTTTGCAGAGTTGGTGAAGGCCATGAAGTCCGTTGTGTGCTAGTCGCAGACTCCAAAAATTCCGATGACGGCGCAAAGGCGGTTACATAATGGCGCTCATAACAGTTACCAACCTAAAAAAAAGGTTCAATCTTGAGGCGGGGTTCTTTGCCCGTTATGGCCGTTTTGTCAACGCTGTAAACGGCGTCGATTTTTATATAGACAAGAACGAAAGCTACGGCCTGGTTGGCGAATCAGGCTGCGGTAAGACAACTTCGGCCCGGCTGCTGGTTCGTATGTACGAGGCTGACGAAGGCAGTATCAATTTTCAATCTACTGATGTACGCGCCCTTAAAAGGGAAGAATTAAAAAAATACCGGGAAAAAGTAAAGTACGTGTTCCAGGACCCGGCGCGTTCGCTCAATCCCCGCATGACCATCTACGAAATTTTAACCGCGGGCCGCCGCTATTCCAGCCTGAAATTGACAGAAAAAGAAAACCGCGATGATGCAGCCGCTATCCTTGAAGAAGTGGGCCTAAACACGGCTGACCTTGAACGGCGGCCTTCAGAATTTTCCGGCGGCCAGCGCCAGCGCATCTCCATAGCCCGTGCCCTGCTGATGAAGCCCGAACTCCTTATTTGCGATGAAGTTGTTTCTGCTTTGGACGTTTCCATTCAGGGGCAAATACTCAACCTCCTTATTGACTTACGGGCGCGGCGCGGTCTTTCGTTCCTGTTCATCGCCCATGACCTTAAAGTGGCATCGTATTTCTGCGACCGCATTGGCGTTATGTACCTTGGAGAGTTAATGGAAGAGGCTCCTGCGGAAACGCTTTGGAAAGAGGGGATTCACCCTTACACGGAACTTCTCTTTTCTTCTGTTGCAAAAGCCGCCGCCATGAAAGCTGCTGAAACCGGCGGTACGGTCAAAGAAAGTAAACCCACTTATGTCGAAAACCAGGAAGGCTGCGTCTTTTCCAGCCGCTGCCCTTATGCAAAAGAACAATGCTTCAACAAAAAACCGGAGTTTCGTCAAATAAAGCCCGGACATAAACTGCGCTGTTTTGTCAAATAAGGAATGGTTCGTTTTAACTCTTTATTATTTCTGTTTCTGCATTGCCGAATTTCCTATCCAGCAGAAGGTTAACGCATAACCCGGCGGTGACAAAAACGCCGCCTATCATGTTTCGTGGCGAAAAGGCTTGCGAAAGAACGACATCGACTAAAATGCCAGAAAAAACCTGCCCTATAAACATAAACAACGAAAGGTAAAATGCCGATATTTTTGTAACTGTTATATTGCTCAGTAAAACAATACACACTCCGAATATACCGCCAAAATATATGTATATGTTAGGTGAAAAGGTAAAATCTGCAAAAGCCGTTTCGTTTCCGCCAAAAATAAAAAAAACGGGAATAGATACCAAGAGTCCAATCAAATAATTAAAAAACGTGCTTATACGAATACTTGTACATTCCGCAAGTTTGGCGTTCAAGGTGCGGGATACAACTATAGTGATTCCTGCCAAGAACGAAACCACTACAGCCAGTAGGTCAAAATTGTCTGTCATTGAGACTATGCCGCATAAAATGAGGATTAGTCCGAATATTTTCTTTTTCTGAAAAATGTGTTTTGGCATATTCAGCAATCCGTACTGGTCAATTATAAGCCCGGTCAGACTTTGCCCGAGTAAACCTAACGCCAGCAAGGATGACACGCTTATGCGGCTAAAAGACAGGTTGTTAAACACGGTTGTCATTACGCCGATAGCACCGCCAAGGTAAAGAAACCATGCCTGCCTTTTGGAAAAAGGATTCTCACGCTTGCTTATTGTCATTATCGTGATCAACAATAATCCGGCGATGTGTATGATGATTGTTGCCGGATATACGCCGTACTGTTCTGTAAGTCTACCGTTAAAAGCAACCATAACAGAAATCAATACCCCTGCTAACAGCGATAACAAATAATACAAATCAGCCTCCGCTTTAATAGTTATTGTGATGTTTTTCTAAGGCTTACAAAGACCCTATTTGGCAGTTATACTATTATTTATGAAGTTCTTCCACCCACTGATAGACCAATGGTTCAGCGAAACCTACGGCGAGCCTACGCTTGTGCAGCGGGACGCCTGGCCTCTCATTGCCAGTGGAAAACATGTGCTTGCCATCGCGCCGACAGGAAGCGGCAAAACCCTTACTGGGTTTCTTTCTGCCCTTTCGCGTTTCGCTGACAAAAGCTATGCGGCGGATCAGCTTTCCGTACTGTATGTGTCGCCGCTCAAGGCGCTGAACGAAGACATTAAACGTAACCTGTTAGCGCCGCTTGAAGGAATACGGAACTGTTTTGAAAAACAAGGGGCCGTATTTCCAAAGGTCAGGGTGGAAACCCGTTCTGGAGACACAACTCAAACTGAAAGGCGGCGTTTCCTAATTTCTCCCCCTTCCATACTGGCCCTGACCCCAGAGAGCCTTGCCATATTGCTGCTTAACCGCAGGGCAAGGGAACACCTTTCTCAGGTAAAATGCCTAATCCTGGATGAAATCCACGCAAGCCTTGGAAACAGGCGCGGGGCCTTCCTCTCCTGCCAGGTGGATCATCTGTCTCTTATAGCAGGGGAATTCCAGCGGGTAGCGTTATCCGCAACCGTCAATCCGCCGGAGGCCGCTGCGGAGTTTGCCGGAGGGCTTAAAGCCAACGCCAAGGGCGGACATGAAAAACGAAAAGTCCATATTGTAGCTCCTCCCATAGAAAAAAAGATCTCCTTTAAGGTTGAATTTCCAGAAGCCACCCCTGATCTAATCCGGCAGAGAGTCCAAAAGGAAAAAGAGAAATCCGGTGATGATGATTTTGGCGAGCGTTACGATGTTTTTATAAATTATGTAATTTCCAGAATACGCAAAAACCGCAGCACCTTAATCTACACCGATTCTAGGCGGCGTGCGGAACGCATCTGCTACCTTATAAATCAAACCGCCGGAGAGATACTTTCGTTTACGCATCACGGCTCACTTTCCAAGGATCTGCGCCGCGCCGCAGAAAAGGCTTTGGCTGAGGGAAAGATACCCTGCGTGGTGGCGACTTCGTCTTTGGAACTGGGCATTGACATAGGAAATGTAGATGAAGTCATCCTTGCCGGAAGTCCTTATTCCGCATCTTCAGCTCTGCAAAGGGTTGGAAGGAGCGGTCATGGCGTTGGACAGGAAAGCAAAGGCATCCTCTTCCCCTTCCACGGCGTTGACCTGGTTACGTCCGCAGCAGTTGCTGGCGCTGTCCAGGACAGGGAACTTGAGGAAAGCTCATCGCTGGATAATCCCCTGGACGTTCTGGCCCAAACCATACTCGGCCTATGTACAGAAGATGATCGTTATGAGGATGAGTTATTCGCCATTATTCAGGGATTTTATATTTTTAGAAATCTGCCCAGACCGGCTTATGACGGAGTTGTGCGCATGCTTTCTGGCGGTTACGGCGACAAGCGCATGAGGGAACTTCCGCGCCGCCTTTTTAGGGACAGCCAGACCGGGCTTTTAACCGCTGCCACCGGAACCCTACAACTGCTCTACACCTCAGGCGGCGTAATCGCAAACCGCGGCTATTTTTCCCTGCGCCTTGCCCAGGGCGCAGACGATGCCGGAAACAAAATGGGCGAACTGGACGAGGAATTCGTCTGGGAACGCCGTATCGGCGACTGCTTCAATTTCGGCGGTCGTTCATGGCGCATAACGGCTATCGGAGCGGAAGCTGTCGAGGTTTTTCCCCTTCCCAAGGACGCGGGCTTTACGCCGTTCTGGAGGGCCGACACCATAGGCCGGGGCAAGGTTATCTCCAGGCGCATTCTTGAGATGCTAGACTCTTTTGGTAAAGACGGCAAAAAAAGTTTATCCGATCTTACGGGAATGACTAAAGAGGCTGTTGATTCTCTTGTTTCTTTCTTAATGGCGCAGATCGCATTTCAGGGGAAAGTTCCGCTTCCTGGGCTTTTCAATATTCCCGTGGAAATAATTGACGACCCATCTGGTGGAGCGGATGCCAGGCTCATTGTCTTTCACAGTTTTAGAGGTGCAGGTATCAATTACCCCCTTTCACTCTGCCTAATGGGCGACCTGGAAGACGAATGGGGCATACGAGTCGAAACCACGGTTGATAACAACGCGGTCATGCTTAGGCTTCCCCGCTCTCTGCCCATGAGCGCGGACAAGATCATACGCGAAAGCCTTGATCGTCTTGCGCAGGGGAAGAACCTAGACAGACGCTTGGGTGACGTGCTTGCCTCGTCCGGTGTATTCAATGCAGCATTCAGGGAAGCCGCAGAAGCGTCGCTGCTCCTTCCCCGTTCCCCTTATGGCAAAAGGGTTCCGCTCTGGGTTACGCGCCAAAAGTCAAAGCGGCTCTTTGACACAATTGCACATCACAAAGATTTTCCTGTTGTTACCGAAGCTCTGCGAACCTGCTTGCAGGAACATTTTGACATGGACGGTTTTAGGACGCTAATCGAAGAGTTACGCGATGGCATTGTCGGCCTACCGTTTTTTATCAGCCGCAGACCCAGCCCCTTTTCAAAGGAACTGGTGTGGCTTGAAACCGGTGCGCTACTCTACGAATACGATGAACGCAAGGATCTGCGCCACAGTTTGTACGGCTCGGCTCCGGGCATGAAGGGCAGATCAGACTCATCGTTATCTGATCTGGCAATTGCCGAAGCCCTTATCCCTGGCTCTTCCCGGCCTAGCCTCGATCCCGAACTAACCGCTGATTTCTGCGCCAGGTTAAGGCGCGAAAAAGAAGGCTGGGCCCCTGACGAAACCCTTGCCCTTTGCGAATGGGTTAAGGAAAGGGTCGGCATTCCATCGAATAACAAAGATGAGGAATGGGAAAAACTTCTGAATAATATTCCTGATGAGGTAAAAAACGAATATAAAGCTGATCTCTCATTAGGCGGACATATAGAAAAGATCAAACTGCCTAACGCTTCGCTTGAAATTATCGTCCACCGGGACTGGGTAAAAATCCTAAAAGGCAACCTTGAGCAATTTGTGGAAAAGGCTTTGGGCCAGTGGTTTAGATCAGAAGGACCACTCTCCCTTTCCAGGCTGCGTGAGATTTTTGGCCTGAATAAAGAAGATTCCGAAAGAGCTGTATCTTTTTTGATTGAAGCCGAGGAACTGGTACCGGGCGTATACATTGGAAAGGAAAAAGAAGAACTCTATTGCGACAGGGAGAACCTTGAACTCCTTTTAAGGCTTTCCAGAAAGAAACGCAGGGAAGGAATTAAAACCCAGCCTGGCAAACTGATCATGCCTTTACTGGCGCGGCGGCAGGGTCTTCTTTCCAGAACCAGCAACTCAAAAGAACCTGTGCCCTGGGAAGCGTTAGCCGGATTTGCCGCTCCTGTCAAACTCTGGGAAGCCGAAATATTCCCCTGCCGCTGCGATGATTACCGTGAGGAATTCCTTGACCGCGAAATACGTGACGGTCGCCTTATCTGGTTTGGCGCGGGAAAAGAAAAAGTTGGGTTTTGTACCCCCGATGATCTTGATCTGGCAGCACCTCTTACAAACGATCCGGTTTTTCCAGGATCGTTACCCGCAAATTTCTTTGACTTGCCTCGCAGTTTCTGGCAGATAAAGGAAGCCATATCCAATTCAGCATCCGCTGAAACATCAGAAGAATTCCGCTTAATGAACAGCGCCGAAGTATCCGCTGCCATCTGGAAGTCTGTGTGGCAGGGCTTTCTTTCCGCAGATTCATGGGAACCTTTGCGCAGGGCAGCGGCCTTGGGTTTCAAAACTATAAATTCAGACTCCGGTGCGTTAGACGAAGAAAGCCCACCGCCTCTTTCTATGAATCCCTTTGGGCGTTCAAACATGAGGATACCCCGCTCACTCAGAGAACGCTGGAAAGGCGGCCCGCCCGTGCAGGGCAACTGGTTCTCCCTGGCTGGCGAATATGAAAGTGCCGGAGATGATTCAGTTCTGGCTGAGGACGAGCTCAACCGTGCTAGGGTGCGGCTACTATTGAGGCGGCTAGGTTTTCTCTGCCGCCCGCTTCTAGAACACGAAGTGCCCTGTTTATCATGGTCAAAACTGCTCCCTGCCATACGGCGCATGGAGCTAGCCGGCGAACTAATCGCAGGCCGTTTTTTTAGTGGCATCAATTCGCTCCAGTTCGCGCCGCCAAGTATCACACGTGAACTGGAAGAGGCCGAAGCCGAGCAGGGCATCTACTGGATGAACGCCGCAGATCCGGCAAGCCCCTGCGGAATACCCGCCCTCTCTTCGCTCTTTGAGAATAGCAAAATAAAACTCCCTGCCAGGCTCCCTTCGTCCCGAATCTGCTTTAAGGGAACGGAAATCATTGCGGTCTCTACGCGGAACGGGAAAGACCTGGAACTGGATTTGGATCAGGAGCGAGTACCAAGGGATATTGAACTAACGGTTCTTGAACCGAGGGTTCTTGATTTTATTTCTTATCCCAGGCATCGTTCTGTATATCCTGAAACAAAGATCGTGATTGAAAAAATAAACGGCGAATCTGCAGCAATGTCGGTTTTTGCGGAAAAACTTAAAGATCTAGGTTTTGTCAGTGATCGAGGAAAATTAGTTTTATGGTGAAGGTGTAATATGCAAAAAATGAAAGCTCTTGTAAAAAAATTCCCCAAGCCGGGTATCTGGATGGACGAAGTCGATAGACCTTTAGTTGGTCCGGATGATGTCCTCGTCAGAATAAAGAAAACTGCTATCTGCGGAACTGACATTCACATATACGAATGGAACGAGTGGGCGCAAAAAACCCTACCTGTGCCAATGACTATTGGCCATGAATTTGTGGGTGAAATTGTCGAGTTAGGCGAAAACGTCAAAAGTGTAAAAATCGGGGACCTTGTGTCAGGGGAAGGCCACATAGTCTGCGGTTTTTGCAGAAATTGCCAGGCTGGAAGGCGGCATTTGTGCAAAAATTCCAAAGGCGTTGGAGTAAACAGGCCGGGCTGTTTTGCCGAATACCTTTCTGTACCGGTTTCCAATATTTGGCGTACTGACCCGGCTATTCCCGAAGAACTTTACAGCATTTTCGACCCGTACGGAAACGCCGTACACACCGCCCTTTCCTTTGACCTTATAGGCGAGGACGTGCTTATAACAGGTGCCGGCCCTATCGGTATAATGGCCGCCGTTGTTGCCCTGAAAGTGGGAGCTCGACATGTTGTGATCACCGACCTTAACCCGTACAGGCTGGATCTTGCCCGAAAAATGGGAATCAAGAACGCCTTCAATGTAAAAGATACAAACATTGCGGAAATCCAGGCTCAACTAAACATGAAAGAAGGCTTTGATGTAGGCATGGAAATGTCAGGCAGTGGTGCCGCATTTGCTGACATGATCGATAATATGGCTTGCGGCGGAAAAATCGCGTTATTGGGCCTACAGCCGTCCGGTACGGTCATTGACTGGAACAAGGTTATTTTTCATGGCCTACGAATCAAGGGCATTTACGGCAGGGAGATTTTTGAAACCTGGTATAAAATGGCGGCTCTCATCAAGGCGGGGCTGGATCTGTCTGCCATTATAACTCATCGTTATAAGATAGATGATTTCCAGGAAGCGTTTGAAATAATGGCATCGGGTAACTCAGGGAAGATTATTTTGGATTGGGAGGCTTGATTATGAGAAGGGACTTTTACAAAGAGCTTGATAATGAGATCAGCTTGCTCAAACAAAAGGGCACGTATAAATACTTTAAGTATAATACCAGCGCTCTAAACGGTAAAATCAATGTAGAAAATTTTGGCGATAAAATTGTGTTATGCTCAAATAATTATCTGGGCCTGGCAAATAAAGCGGAAATCATAAAGGCCGCTCACGAGGCATTGGATCAGTACGGCGCAGGTACAAGCAGTGTGCGTTTTATCTGCGGTACTTATGACATTCACCGCAACTTGGAAGAAAAGACCGCTAAGTTCCTGAATATGGAAGCTGCTCTTACGTATTCATCATGCTGGGCAGCCAACACAGCCTGTATTCCCGCGCTTCTTGCCGATGGAGACGCAGTGGTTTCGGACGAGTTAAACCACGCAAGCATTATTGACGGCTGCAAGGCTGTGGCAAAAGGCGTTAAACGAGCCGTATACAAACATTCAAGCCTGGCTAGCCTTGAAGAAAAACTTGTTGAAACCAAAGACTCTGGCGCGGTATTGGTTATTACTGACGGCGTTTTTTCTATGGAAGGCGATATCGCAAAACTGCCAGAAATTATTGACCTTTGCAAAAAGTATGATGCCAGGCTCATGATAGACGATAGCCATGCAACAGGCGTTATAGGAAAAACAGGGCGGGGAACCATGGAATATTACGATCTTAAAGAAGGTGTTGACATTATTTCCGGTACCTTTGGCAAGGCCCTTGGCGGTGCTGGCGGCGGCTTTATTGCCGCGTCCAAAAGCATCTGTGCCATGCTGGCTCAAAGAAGCAGACCGCATTTGTTCTCCAACTGCCTACCCCCTGTATTATGCGCCATTGCCCTTGGTGCTATCGAATATCTGGAGCGCAATCCGCAGATAGTTACTTCCCTTATGGAAAAGACCAGATACATGAGGGCAAAAATCAAGGCCCTGGGCATGAATCCTGTCGAAGGCGATTCCGCGATTATTCCGGTTATAGTCGGAGACACAGCAAAGGCCATTGCTATAGCTGAGAGCATGATGAAAGAAGGCGTATTCGCCATCGGATTTGGCTTTCCCGTGGTGCCAGAAGGAACTGCCAGAGTTAGGCTGCAAATCTCCGATGCCTTAAGTTATGAGGAACTAGATGCAGCCCTGACGGTGATTCAGAAGGCATTTAGTTGTTAGCGCACACTAGATAGGCATCTCTTAAAGCGGTTTTCTCAATACGTAATTATCACCTAATTTGCCGCTGATCGTCTTTCCGTCCATTTCCAGCATTATAAGCAACTTTTCGCCCACCCTATAATAGGGGGGAAGGTTCATGTAACCGAAGTTAAGCTTAATAATGCTTCCAGTCTTATCCCAATTGAATGTTCCCTTGTCAGTAAAAAAGTCGTCAGGTTTACCCAAATATTGATACCGCAAAACAAAGGTATAATCGCTGTACAAAGTGATCTGAGCATTTATAAGCGCGTTGCCATAAACCTTATCCGGAAGCAAACCATAATAATCACCTGCCCAACTCACACTGATTTTAGGATTGTGTATATCAGGCGGACTCTTTGAGTGACAGCCATAAAATATTGTTACGAAAGACGCTATTATGAATACAAGGCAGAAATATTTTTTATTTTTCATAAATTCCTCCGTTGCCTATATTAACCATAATAATCAGCGGAAGAAAAATCAAATTATTAGAACAAATTACTTTAATAGAACAATGAGGAATTAAATTTACTTACAATTTTTCTTTACTTTTCATTCTAATACTTTCGCAATATCTCAATGGGTTTAAGTTTTCCGGCACGGCGTGCAGGAATCCACGAAGCAAGAACAGAACAAAGAACCGTAAAAATTCCAATCATAATAATTGTAGGCATATTAATTATTATGGGAATTTCCTCAAGGTAATAACCAGAATTAAGTATCGCAACTGGCTCGCCGTTAAAAAGCGCGGTAAAGAAACTAAAGACTTTTTCAAGGCCCAAAAGAAGGGCGTTTACATTAATTCCGAGCAAGAGCCCGGCAGAAAGCCCTATGACGGATCCAATAAGACCGGTAAGGAAGGCACCCCATAAAAAGATACCGCTGGTAAAGAAAGCTCCCGCACCGCCTGTTTTAAGCACCGCAATGTCACGCCGCCGTTCAATTGCAAGCATAGAAGTTGCGGATGATACATTAACCGCAGCCACAACTACAATAAGGGCCATTATAAACAGCAGTATCTGACGAGTGGACTCGTAAGAGCTGTACTGCGCACGCAGAAGGGATTCCCAAGTTCTAATGCCGTAACCGCTTCCAAGGCGGTCATATAATTCATAAGCAATCCCCTCCGCATTCTTGTAAGGGTTATCAATTTTAATGATATGGTAGGGCGAAGCAGAATCGGGAAGTATTCTTAAACCTTCTTCCAGGCTCATAATACACCAGAGGGAATCCAGTTCCCGATATCCAGAAGAAATAATGCCTTTTACAGTAAAAGAACTAAGCCGGGGAATAAAGCGACCTTCCTGCGTTATCTGAAAAGTCATTACGCGCACAGTGCTGCCCGGCTCCGCGCCAATGGCTGTGGCAAGTTCTTCTCCAAGCATTAATTCTCTGCCAGGGCCAAGCTTTGATTCACCGCTAATTGTTTGAAGGTACTTCTGGCTTCCTTCATCATCCCAGAAAGAATTCTCCACTGCCCGTATAGTCGCACCCCGTGAACCTTTTGTGGATACCAAAATACAGAGCCCTTGCACTTCTGCCCATGCGCCCCGAAACCCTTCAAGCGTTTGTACTATTGGCAGTATCGTTTCAGGGTTTCCTGGATCATTATAATTAGTAATTTGAATATGACCTGTTCCCAATTCCAGATACCTATCCGTAATTCCCTGAATCATGCCGTCCGCAACCATTAAAGTTACCACAATGGGAATTAGACTAAGAGCAATGCCCGCAGCCGCACCCCTAAGATATCTGCCGCCTTCTTTGGCCCTACCCAGGAGATAACGAAAGGCTATAAAAAAGGCAGCACCGATTTTCACTGATTCATTTCCCCTAATATGCTTAACACGCCTGCGTCAAGCGAATAACGAATTATAGCCCTGTTTGCAAGATTTTCGTCATGCGTTACCACGATAAGGGTCTTTCCCCATTTTTCAGCCCCTGCAAAAAGAAGTTCCGCGGTCATGGCGCTGTTCTGCGGGTCAAGGTTCCCCGTAGGCTCGTCCGCCAGGATTAGTTCAGGATCATTGATCATGGCCCTGGCAACGGCAACTCGCTGGCGTTCGCCACCGGAAAGCTGAGAAGGAAAATGATGGAACCTTGATTCAAGTTTCATATCTTTTAATAGAATTATCGCCTTTTCTTTTGCGTCCTTCTTTTTTATTCCCGTCATAAAAGCCGGGAGCATAACATTTTCCAAAGCGGTAAAATCTTTTAGAAGATAATGGAACTGAAAAATAAAACCTATTTGCTTCTGGCGGTAGAATGATAGTTCGTTTTCGGAAAGCCCTGTAATGTTCATCCCGCCTACATAAACCGATCCTGAATCACTGCGATCAAGGCCGCCAATTATATTGAGAAAGGTACTTTTTCCGCTTCCGCTGGAACCGCTAATCGCGATGGAACTGCCACGGGCCGCTTCAAAATTAATCCCTTGCAGCACATGGAGCGTTTCCGTACCGGACAAATAATTTTTAACCAGATTCTCAGCCCGAACTAATGGGGCGGTTTGAACCGTTGGCTCGTTCCGACCCATTGGCTCGTTCCGATCCATTGGCTCGTTCCGACCCATTGGCTCGTTCCGACCCATTAGTTCAATTGAATTATCACTCATAACGCAAAACCTCCGCAGGTCTTGTTTTTGATACCTTACCGGAAGCTACAAAGGCAGCCACAAGGGAAGATAAAAGACCAAAAAAGAAAATTATAACAACTTCATAAGGAATTATTCTGGCTTTTATTTCTTTAATATAAAAAATTGTGGGGGAAAAAATGCCATAACTCCCCTGTCCGCCTAACCCAAAAAATCCCGCTATGGCATTTATTAGCCCAATAGCGATATCCATTATTCCCTCAAGGAAAGTAAAGAATGCGGAAATATTAAAAGAAAGAAGAAACCCAAGAGCCAAGCCAAGAACAGCGCCTATTAATCCTATTATAAACCCGTCAAGGACAAATATCATGCGCACGGCCTTATCAGAAGCGCCTAACGCCCTAAGCATACCTATTTCTTCTCTGCGTTCAAGAACTGTACGGCGCTGCGCCTGATAAATGTTCAACCCGACTACAATAAAAATTAACCCTACCAGAACAAACATCATCAGCTTTTCCGTGCGTAACGCGCTAAAAAAAGAACGGTTATAATCTCTCCATGTTGTAACAATAGGCAGATCTTCGCCAATATAGTAATTTTCAAGAAGCTGGTTAAGTGCGTTCATAATTTTGCGATCCTGCCAGCGGTCAACGAGTTTTATACCCAATACAGCATTGCTGCTTATATCAGGAGACGTTTCGCCCGCAAGCTGGGCAGCCCTTTCAATATTGACAAAGGCCCAGCCCATATCGTATTCATGAAAGCCGCAGCGGAAAATCCCCTTGACCGTATAGACATAAGCGTTCTCGTCTTCAGCCAAAAGGCCGCCACCCGAAAGGGAAAGCACGGTTACTGTGTCTCCGGTATAAACAGACAGCAAACGGGCCAGCTCCGCGCCCAAAATAATGCTGTCCTGAGAGTCCAAATCAAAAAGACCTTCTTCCATTTCCAGTTTGCTTGCAAGCCCAGGGTCATGATGCAACGCATCAGAGGGAAGTCCCCTGATAAAAGCCCCTCTGGGGCTACTTAGCTTACCGCGCATAACAACGCTGGTTTCGCGAAACGGTACGGCAGAAACGATTCCAGGCAAAGACCGGATTTGCGTTTCCAGTTCAGTATTGCCGGTAGGAAAATTGTCAATACGCAAATGGCCTGAAGATATTTCCAGGATGCTTTCTATAAAACCCAGTTGAAAGCCGTTCATCACCGCGATAATTACCATTAGCGCAAGTACGCCGGTGCATATTCCTACAATAGAAAAAATCGCGGCAGGCGAACTACGGCGGTCCTTGGAAATATAACGACCAGCTACAAACCCTATCCATTGGTGTCTTGAGAGTTTATTTCCCATCAACTTGGACTTCATTTCGCCTTTCATCTTTACCGGATCCTTTCTTCGGAAATTTTTCTACCGTCTTCCCAGACCGCTCTTAGAACGACCCTGCCGTCCATATACAATTCTTCTATGTCCCTGTTTCCCGTAGTACGCACGGTTCTCTCAAGGACACCGTTGTTTATATTGCGCTCCAATATGCGGTCTCCATTGCTGTCATATTCATATTCTGTCAGCCTTTCATCATCGCCGGATTTCCATAGAACCGAATCAAGGCGGTCGCCGGTCCAACTGTTACGCAGTTCGCCTATCACTTCGCCATTTTCGTCCAACATGGTTTCAACAAGAACCCTTCCCCGGCTGTCGGTAGTGTAAATAATGCGCCCCAGCGGTGCTGTGATGACATCATCAAGAAATTCAGTACTAAGGGCCAGGCCGGGATTTTGAAACTCAGGTTCACGGGAAATGCCGGGAATAATTGCCGGAAACGTTAATCTGTCCATCTGGCTTTCATCATACCCTTGATTAAATACCCTTTCAATTGCCCTAAGCGAAAATGAACGAGTGTAGCGGTAATAATCAATGATATTCGGAGGATCTTTCATATTGTTCCGGTTTATAGAAGCAGAGCTAATTTGCCCCGACACATAAGTCCATGTTTCTGCCTTTATCAAAAGGCCCTCTGAATAATCGTAAAAAGTTACTATTTCTGCCCCTTCGATAAATCGGCGCTCGCTGATCAGCGAATGGGCTTCATCATAAACATCTATAAACCCAGACTTTTCCAGACCGGGATTTTGCCCAAATTCGCCGGAGGCATTGACCCTTGTAATTCCCCTTTGGTCACGGAAAATCCACTGCTGCCTGTAGGGCTCTTTGTTGTGATAAAGAACGCGTAACTCAACAAAAAAAACTGGATCGTATAACGGAAGAAGAAAACTAGGCAGTTCCCTTGAACTAATGCTGACTACAGAAAGGCTATATTCATTTTCAAGAGCTACAATCCCGGATGGTATATATTCAAGGGCCATTCCAGAGGCGTTTGATCGGTACCATCGTAAAGAAGGCTGTAGCGTGTTTTGAACTTCTTGCGCCTTCAGGGGAAAGCTGCCGACCAAGCTGGCCAGTAGAAACAGCCGAAGAGGGCCAAGGCTGCGCTTAAACAAGGCCGACAAATTCTTCCGCATAGGCATGTGCATCAAATGGCCTTATGTCGCCGTATTTTTCTCCGGTACAGAGATAGACTACCGGCAGTCCCAATTCATCGGCCAAAGAAAAAACAGCGCCTCCACGGGCACTGGAATCAAATTTGGTAAGTATTACTCCGTCTAACGTTACCGCCTCGTGGAATATTTCTGCCTGCGCAATGGCGTTCCTTCCGGTTGTTGCATCCAGGACAAGATACTTCACATAACGGCAACCGGATGCGCGAGATTCAACAACCCTGTCAATTTTTTTTAATTCTTCCACCAGAGAATTCTTTGTGTGCATGCGCCCCGCAGTATCGGCAATAATAAGGTTTCCCCCTCCGGCTTTTGCGGCTTCAAGCGCGTCATAAATAACCGCTGCAGGATCGCCGCCATGCTGGTGCGCCACCACCCGTATATCAAGACGCTGTCCGTGTATCTTTATCTGGTCAATGGCTGCGGCTCGGAACGTATCCGCAGCAGCAAGTATGGGTCGGCGATTTTTAGACAGACTCCGGCTCGCAAGCTTTGCGGCGGTGGTGGTTTTACCCACTCCGTTCACTCCCAATAAAAGGTAAACCAGAAGTTCATCTCCCTCCAGCAGCAGATCAGGGTTTTCGCACCTTTTTAATATATTCTCCAAAAGCCCTGCAAGAATTTTCTTAGCACTTTCTCCATCGCTAACCTTTTCTTTTTTGCAAGCTTCTTTAAGCTTATCCGATATCTTGTACGCTTCTGCAGCACCAAAATCGCCTTCTACCAGCAGATCGCTAAGGTCTTCAAAGACCTCTTCGGAAAGGGTCTTTCCAAAACCAAAAAAGTTTTTTAACCGTTCTGTAAAAGCTGTCATTGCGTATCCTCTGTATTTGAATACTGCGTATTTGAATACTGCGTATTTACGGCAACAGGATTTGCATCTGCGCCGGAAGCGCTTAGATAGCGTATAATATGGTATACTGTATCAATAACTGCCAAGCCTATCACAACAAACGCTCCGATCCTTACATAGTTCCAGGTTTTCGCTGTATTGTACATTTCCCTGGTTGGGTTTAAGCCGTAATTATACGCATAGATATAATTATTTGACAGTCCAATGGTTAAGAGTGATACAGGCAGGGCGATCCAGAATCTTCCGAAAGCTGAATAAAATCTATCTCTTGCGGCAGCCACTCTTTTTTCTTCTGGCGATACAGGAACTGCGGTACTAAAAGAAAAAGTATTTTGCAAGCCTATAAATTCCGCGCTGCCCCGGACATTGCCGTTTCCTTCGTACACAGCAGACCCTATTTCTCCTAACGGAGTTTCCACGCTGATATACGAAAGCCGATCTGCGCTAAATTCAACAGAAAGAGGTGTCCTTCCCAAAAAGAGGCCGCCTGAATATACTGATGAATCAGGGCTGCCGGGTACGTCAATTGTAAAAGTCGAGAGTCTTAGGGGCGTTAGACTGATAAACAGTTCCGCAATTTCTCCGGAAATGATTTCCGTCTCAATTTGCGTAGATACATGATCTTCCGCATGAGCGGCAACCTGAACAGTTCCCGGTACATGCTCTCTTAAGGAAACCTCGCCCCGGCCAGCCCAATAATCGTCAATTATTATCATCGCCGTTTCTGGCTCAACATGAACAATCAGCATTGCGGGTTCCAGCCCGGAAACAACCGCATTTAAGCGCCCTCCCAGTTCAGAAAGGGCATTATCTAAATCTTCGGAAGAAAACAATATCTCGTCTTCCCAACTATATGAATTGGTATAAAGCGTATACAGTTTTAGCGTAACAAATATCCTGCCGTAGAACTCCGTAACTTTTCCTGATAAGAACGCGTCAGCGTTTTGGCTAATACAAAATCTGTATCCGTCTTCCTCTGGCGGAGGTGCAGGCCAGGGGCTCAGGGGATTGGAAACTTTTATTTTGGGCGTTCCAGAAATGACAGGCGCAGTTGTTTGCGCAACACGGAGCTGGGTTTCCAGTGCAGAAATATCGGCTTCGTAAGTTTGAAGTGTTCTCTGGTATCTCCATGAAGGGTCGCCCCGAAAGACAAGAAGGTCCCTTTCATTCTGTTTTGCGGCAAGGGCCCTGACCGCATCGCTTTGAGCTTTTGACCAGGCCAAATCCTG
>JAIRUO010000024.1 GCA_031254385.1 Treponema sp.
GGCCAGAGAAGCCCTGGGCGAGGATGAAGGAAAACCCCTGGCGGATGGGGATGAGAAAAAAGGTGATGGTGTGAAAAAAAATGTACGAAAGACTGGCGTTGCCAGCAAAACGAGAAAAAGATGGCTAAAGGGTTATTTGTGGGTTGACTTTTTATAGAAGCAAAGAGCAAAGAGCAGAGTGGGCTGGACTGGCCGATATGTCGTCCGTTTTTATTTATAAATGTACGACATATCATCCATTTTATTTTAATGAATGCGGAGTGGCCGGCACCATAGCGTATACTCCGTAAGATAAATCTATATTGTCTACTCAACTGTTCCCATGTGGATTTTGCGTTATACGCATTTTTAAATTGCAGAACTCCAAAAAGGATGCCCACAGCAGCGACTTGGGCGATAAAAACACCGAGAAGGTTATCTAACGGATACAAGAAAATAAAAACCGCCGATGCAATAACAACCATCCAAAAACCAGATTTTGACCAGTCAAAAAGCAACTGTTTGTATCCCCAAAATAAAAGAATACACACTATCCTGAATATCCATTCTTCTAAATTTGACGAATGAGGAATCATTTGTACTATCATTTCATTGTGCAATACAAAAAAATCCGCCAAGAGAATTAGTAGAGCCAAAGAGCACAAGATGAAGGAGAGCCAGAGCCAGAACGATGTAAAACCATTCCGCAAACGCTTGTTCCCTATATTGACGACCAGCTCTGTAGACGGCGGCGTGTATACAACGGGAGTTTCCCGTACCGCATTTGCCGCTGTACCGCAAGAAGGGCAAAATTTCGCACCTTCATTACGTTTGCCGCCGCAGTTTGTACAAAACATGGTTAAAATACTACTATGTATTGAAATATTATGCAATCAGAGTAGTGGATTGATCTTGTAGTAGCATCGAACCGAAGTTTGCAGACACAAAGATAATAATATTGTAACTGCCCTATTAAAAAAGGCTTGATTCCTTGATTTTTGATGGTTTTTTATATATATTATAAATAGGCGGTTTAAAATGAAAAAGTCTAAAGTAAAACCCGTACAGGCTACAGAGATTAAGGATAAGAAAATCGCAATTGAAGCTATCGAGCAGATACGCCGGAAACCGTCGGCAGCAGCTTTAAAACGCTTTGAAGAAGAAGAAGAAGCCCTTATGAGGTTGCTGAAAAAGTGAGCTCCCGTGTTGCAGTAGATCTTAAGAACGGGGACAAATGGTTTTATATTGAACAGCTTGCTGGCAATAGTTTTTTGGAGGAATTCTCATGCACTATTGCTGAATACAATGATTATCTCTTTGAAGATGCCCTTCGTTCTCAAAATGATCATATTGCTCTAACATGGCTTTTGCGGGAGCGCTCATCAGATATCCTCGTTGCTTATATGTCTTTAATTGCCGATGCCAATAAGCTTTCATTAGCAGAGAAAGAACTTCACAAACTTGATTATCCGTTTAAGACTCTTCCTGCAATAAAGATAGCTAAACTAGCGGTTTCTCAAAACTCACAGGAAAAATACAAAGGTCTCGGCTCCTTCATGATTGATAAAGCTTCGGCGTTTGCCCGTATTTGCAACAGGCAACTTTTCGCTGCCCGTTTTCTTACCGTTGACGCGGATATAGAACACGACAAAGGTATCCTTGCCTTTTATGAGAAAAACGGCTTCATTCTCAATGCTGAACTTTTCAATAAAAATCGAAAGACTGTCAGCATGAGAAAAGACATTTTTGATATATAAGCAAGCGGGCATATACTACCATTTTAAAACACTGACTACTCTGTTATCAGAACGCTAGGCTGACACCATAGCGTTTACCCTATGCACGGTTCAATGCCAACGAACAAATTTTATACAGATATTCATCCATCAGAATATGATCCGGAAAGGAATAGGCCTGCCTTATACGCAGATCGTATTCGGCGGTTATTTTGATGCAGCTTTCCGCTGTTTCTGAGTTGTAACGCTGGGCCGCGTTTGCGTAGTCGCGTTTGGCCTGGGGCGCGATAACGCCAATTTTGCGGTACTCGGCATCGTCTCTGATTCTCGCTTCTTCAAGGAATAAATAGTCCCGAAGTTTCTTGAAACTCCATAGCAGGCCGGCCAATATGGAAATGGGGGCCTCTTTAGCCTGCAACAGCGTTCTAAGTGATTCAAGGCTCCTCTGAAAATCTCCAGCGGCAATGCGAGAAAAAAGCGTAAAGGCGGACTCTGCTCTGGTATGGGAAAGATATTTCTCTATTTCCTCCGGGCCGATTTCTTCATCTTTGCTTAAAAAGGGAAGAAGCCTGGAACATTCACGGTGAAGGGCCAGAGTGTTATTTTCTACCAGTTCAAGAAGGGTTTCTATTGCGTCATTATTCAGGCGGAACCCCGCATTACGAAAAAAATTCTTTACCCAGTCTGTCTTTTCCTGTTCGAGAAGCTCGTAAAATTTACGCACGTTACCGAGGGCGGCTTTTTCCAGACCCTTGGCAATGCTGTTTTCTTCGGAAATAAGAACCAGGGTGGTATTGGCATCCGGTTTTGCCATGTAGGAAGCAATAAGGTCAATGTCTTCTTTCTTTTTTATATTTTCAGCGTTTTTGATAATGAAAAGCCGTAAATCGGCAAACAGGGACCCGTTCTGTAAGGCGGAGACCATTTCTCCTACAGAGGTTTCGCCGGCATAGTAACTGGTCAGTTCCGGCTCTGAGCCGCTGGCGGACAATCTTTTTTTGAGATCTTTTAGGGCTTCGTTTTTTTTTCCTAATTCAGGTCCCAGAAAAATCCAGCAGGATTGTTTTTCGATCATGGACTGTCAGAAGAAATGTTGTAGGTGCGCAAAATATGGGCCAGGCGTCCCAGAATCTGGACATCCTGAGTGCAATAAATGGGCTTATAGGCGGGGTTTTCTGGCTGAAGCCTTATACGGGAACTTTCCTTATAGTATGTTTTCAGGGTAGCGGCCTCGTCCAGCATGACCACGGCAATTTCGCCGTTCCCTGCTGTATTCTGTTTCTCTATTACGGCCATATCTCCTTCCATTATTCCTGCGCCAATCATGGAATCGCCTTTGACCTTAAGGGCAAAATATTCGCGGTTTTTGCTTAGTATGGATCGGGGAAGGCGTATGAACCCGTCCCTGTTTTCTTCTGCCAGAATGGGCCGGCCAGCCGCGACTGTACCTACAACCGGGATTTCCAGAAAAACATTGTCCTCTGCCTGGCTTTTTACCAGTTCAATAGTTCTGGATTTTTTATCCCCCTGCCTTAAAAATCCTTTCTTTCTTAGGGCTGTTATGTGATCCTGTGCGCCTTTGACGGAGATAGAAAAATAATCGGCCATCTCTCTAATGGTTGGCGGATAGGCATGGTTCTGCAGATAGGCCGTGATGAATGAGAGTACTTCCAGTTGGCGTTTTGTAGGTTCCTTCATTACATATTCCTTAAAAGGTCAAGTCCCCGCCTTGATCCCGTATTTTCTTAATTTGGCGTGGAGATTGCTAGGATAAATTCCTATGGCCTCCGCAGTCTTGGATATTATACCATTATTCCGGGAAAGATGTAACTCCAGGTAAAGCTTTTCAAAATCTTCCTTTGCCTGGTTAAGGTTTTTATCTAAAAGCTCTTTTACAGCCGGATCGGAATATATATTCTTTTCTGAAATGCCTGAACTGTCAATACCCCAATGCTCCGGTTTAATATTCAAGAGCACTGATACCGTTTCTTCGGTTACCCTGGAGCCGGGAAACATTATACCAAGCCGCTCGGCAAAATTCTTGAGCTCCCGTATATTTCCCGGCCAATGGTGCGCCGTAAGCAGGGCTATGGCGGACTCCTCTATTTCTAGTTCTTCGGAACTTAACTGTTTATAAAAATGATGAAGCAGAATGGGAATATCGGGCTTTCTATCTCGCAGGGGAGGCAGCTTTATGGGGATAACATTCAGCCTAAAAAAGAGATCCTGCCTAAAAAGGCCTTTTCCGGCAGCCTGTTCCAGATCCTGGTTCGTGGCTGCCAGAATACGGACATCCACGTCAATGGTCTTTTCTCCGCCCAGGCGTTGAATCTTTTGCTCCTGAATGACCCTAAGCACCTTAGCCTGGGCTGCCAGGGACATATCTCCGATTTCATCCAGAAAAAGCGTGCCGCCCGATGCTGTTTCAAACCGGCCCTTCCTTGTTGAATGCGCATCGGTAAATGCGCCTTTTTCGTGGCCGAATAGCTCGCTTTCGATTAAGGTGTCGGGAATGGCCGCGCAGTTTACCTCGATAAAGGGCTTCCCCGATCTGCCGGAGAGCCTGTGGATAGTCCGGGCAATAACTTCCTTTCCGGTTCCGTTTTCGCCGATTATCAAAATCCGGGCATCACTGGCAGCGGCCTGCTCAGCCAATTTGCGGATTTCATTTATTTCTGGCGTTACTCCCAGAATTTCTATATGAGGAACAGCCGCAGTTCTTAAATTCCGGTTTTCTTCCCTAAGCTGTTTTATCGCCAGGGCGTTTCTCAAAACTGTTAATACTCTATCAAGGGACACAGGCTTTTCAAGAAAATCAAAGGCTCCCAGCTTTACTGCCCGAACCGCCATATCAACATTTGCATGGCCGGAAATCATGATCACTTCTGTTTCTTTATTTTCCTGCCGCATCTGCTCCAGGGCTTCCAGTCCACCCTGGCGGGGGAGTAGTACATCCAGAAAAACCAAGTCGATTTTTTCTTTATCAAGGATTTCCCTTCCAATTATTGCATCTTCGGCGGTAAAAACCCTGTATTTTTCATCTTCCAGTATCGAAGCAAGGGTACGGCGTATGCCAGGTTCATCATCAATAATAAGTATGCATGCGCCGCTCATGTATCCTTCTCCAGGGGCAGATCAACATAGAAGGTAGTTCCCGTTCCACCTGAATCAAACCAGATAGCCCCTCTATGATCATGTACTATCCGTTCTATAATGGGAAGCCCCAATCCTGTGCCGGATTCTTTTGTAGTAAAATAGGGTGTAAAAACAGACTTTGCGTCCTGTTTTGAGATTCCTTTACCTGTGTCCCTTATGCTCATCCTACAAAAGCTCTCCCCTTCTTTTTTGACAAGATCGCTGCGTATTTCAATAAGCCCGGCACCGTTCATGGCATCAATACTGTTGATTATCAGGTTGGTAAGAATTTGGTAGAGCCTGAATCTATCTATTTTTATGCTTATTTCTCTTCCCAAATTTTCGGTCTCAAACCGTAGTCCGGGATGAGACGATTTATATGAGCCAATGAGCTCGGCGGCCAGATCGTATAATCCGGTGTACGAATCGGAACTTGCCATGGGCCTGGAAAGGGTTCGAAAATCGCTTAATAATGTGGACAGGCTTTCGGTTTCCTGAATAATCGCCATCATGGAATTCTCCAGAATCTCGCTGATTTTTTCTGGATCATTTTTCCAGCGCCGCAGGACACGTTCCGCAGATAGACGTATTGGCGTTAGCGGATTTTTTATTTCATGGGCCAGCCTCTGGGCCAAGTCCTGCCAGATATTCATCTTTTCTGTATCAAGCAGAGCCGATCTTGATTTTTCCAGATCCCTGACCATAGCGTTAAACGCTTGTATGAGCAACGCAAACTCATCTCCCTTGCGGGGGAGAATTTGCATTGATAAATCTCCTTCTGCAACGCGTCTGGTCGCGTCTGTTAGTTCCTCTATGGGATAAGCGACTTTGCGTGTAAAAGAAAGGGCAATTATTAGGGTCATAAGCAGGGCGGGGAGAAAAAAGACCCCGTAATAAAAGATGAGCAACCGCCTGATATTGAGCCGCAGGGAATTGATTATACCAAACCTTTCGTTCTCATTTTCTATCGTTCTAAGAGAGGCATCAAAGTTTTCTCCCAAATCCAGCGTGTATATGCGGATTAGATTAGGTTCTGGAATTGTCACATAACGGATAACGTCAATGTCTCTGGGCAGTTCTCTTGGCGCAAAACCTTTTTGCCCGGCAGGAACTGCAATAAGTTTAGTGTTTTCGTCTCCCAGGAATTCTGAATCAGACCAATTACCGTTTACTAACCTGAAATCCTGAACACCTTTAATTTCCTGCGGCAGATCGCTTGCATTGGACGGGGATACAGAACCGGTTTCAACTATAATTTCAAATTTTTCCAGTTTTTGTGAATAACTGTCCATTGCAAAACGCTGGGCTTCGCTCATGGCAGTGTCCACATCAATGGTTCTCCAGAAGCGAAGCAGCTCTGAGACTGTAAGACTGGTTATTAGCGTTACCGGCGTTGCGGCCAGAATGACAACAACAAAAAAATATGCCAAAAGGCGTATTTGAAAGTGGCTGCCCGATGCATGGGTCAGATAATTCCTGACTATGTCCATTCCAGAATAGATAAGCAAAATCAGCAGAGCCGCCGGAATAATAAAAAAGAGGGCTAGGCTTAAAGGCTCCGGAACTTCCCCGTTTTCCAAAAGGTCAAAAATAAAAATCCGCGAAAAAAGGATCGTCAGCAGGGTGAGCAGCAAATAAATAAGTATGAGCAGGCGGACATTTATCAATGCAAATTTTGGACGGGTTTTGAGGTTTTTCATTCCTCTTCAAATTTTGATTCAAAAAGGCGCACCAGGGTTTCAAGAGCCTCTTGTTCATCTTCACCCTGGGCTATTATTTTTATTTCTGTCCCATAACCGGCGCCCAAGGTCATGATCCCCAAAATGGATTTCCCGTTTATGCGGAAATCATCCTTTTCAAAATGAATAGTAGACTTAAAATTTTTTGTCGCTTCAACCAGGACAGCCGCAGGACGCGCATGGATTCCTGCCCGGTTAATTATTTTAACAATTTGTTCTGCCATCGTGCTTCCTTATATGATGTCCTCGCTGCTAAAATACAATTTTCTGACATTGTCGCTTTCTATCCATTTCATTATGTTCTGGTTAAATATCCTTGCCGAATTGTAGCCCATTTTTTTAAGCCTTTCGTTCATGGCCGCTGTTTCAATTATGGTTGGAATAAGGCGTCCCGGCTTTACAGGAATTTCCAGTTTTGGAATGTTTACCCCCTGAAGTTCCATATAATTTTCTTCCATACCCAGGCGGTCATAGTTTTTTTGGGGATCCCATTCTTCAAGCATTACGACGAGCTGGACTTGTTTTCTGTCACGGACTGCTCCGACTCCGAAAAGATGGGTTATATTGATGATCCCAAGTCCCCGGATTTCCATGTGGTGGGCAATAATTTTATTTGCGCCCGTACCCATTAGTATATTCCCGTTTACGCAGTGTATGTTTACCACATCATCTGCAACCAGCCGGTGCCCTTTTTTTACGAGCTCCAGGGCGGTTTCGCTTTTTCCCACTCCTGAATCTCCGATGATTAGCACTCCAATGCCGTAGACTTCCACCAGAACCCCGTGGATACTTTGCCGCGGGGCAAAAATATCCGTAAGAATGCGTATTAGCCGGGTGCTGAATTCGGAAGTGAAAAGATCGGTCTGAAGTAATGGGCATTGGGCTTTTTCCGCTATACTAATCAATTCTGCGCCCGGTTCAAGGGTATGAGTAATGATGCAGCAGGGCATTGGATAGCTGAACATTTCTTTTATGGAATCGGTATTTCCCTCTGCGCTGAACTTCCTGATGGCTGCTGCCTCGCCCCGGCCTATGAGCTGTATACGCTGATGGGCAAATTCCTCATAAAAACCCATGATGGCGCCCATTGGCCGGTTAAGATCGGGAATACTTATTATCCTACCAAGGCCCTTCCTTCCCGCTATGCAACGAAGATTTAAGGAATTATGTTCTTTAAGATCCAAATCTATCAGATCTAGAACAGTAAATGGTTTATCAGCCATAATTTTATCATACATCGGATATGAATTGTTTGAATAGTGAAGATGTAGTATTATTAGACCATGTTCAGCGAAGAGATTAGAAGCCTTCTTGTCAAGGTAATTAGCTCCTGGCAGGTAATTGTAGTCACAATTGCAGTTGTAATTTATATTTTTATAGTAAATAAAGTATCTCGGTACCGTTCCCGCGCACGCAAGCCTTCTGGGCCAAAGACTGTAAAAGGAAAGAAAGAAACCGCTCCGATCGCTCCGGCAAATGAGCAGGTTGATGATTCTGAGCTTGGCCTGGATGATGATGAAGAGAAGGTTACTTAAGGCGGTTTTTCCACAGGGGGTTAGCGGATTTCCTTATCATTCCCAACTCCAGGAGAGATCGAAGCAGTACCCCCGCTTCCTGCTCGCTTATTTTTTGGTTTTCGGCTTTTGCCAGAACTCTGGCTGCTTCATTGGCCGTGTAAACCCTGCGGTTCCTTTTGATAAAATTTTTGATAGCCGGTTCTTCCCTAAAGAACTTGGAAACTTTTCCCTGGCAGACATCGCAGCACAATTTGCCAGGATTGTCCTTTGGGCCTTCATAATTTAGCAGATTAAGCAGTTCTTCCCTGCGGCAGTCCGCATTGTTCCTGGCGTAGTTCAATAGATCCTCAAGACGTTTTCTTCCTGCCCCGGCCCTGCGCAGTTTTTTTTCATCATCAGGCCCCCAGAGGAGCATGGCTTTGGAATCCTTTCCGTCCCGGCCTGCCCTACCCGATTCCTGCAAATAAGCTTCCACGGACGGCGGGCAGTCCCTATGTATTACAGTGCGTATATCAGCTTTATCGACGCCCATCCCATAAGCGCAAGTACTGACCAGCACCCCATTAGGATTCGGGAAATACCATTTTTCTACGGCAGTTTTTTCTTGCCTGCTTAACCCTGCATGGTAAAACTTTATTTCCTTGTCATTAAAACTATTCCGCAAATATCTGGCCAGTTTCTCCACCCCTGGCCTGGAAGAACAGAAAACAATGGCCGGCCTTTCGTTCACTGCCAGGAAGTCCCGTACAGCAATATCCCTAAGCAGGACGCCGCAGGCCGAGTATGAAATATTGCTCCGATCAGGATTCCCGATTATTTTCTGAGCCCCTTCATCAGAGAAGACGTATTTCTCAATTTTTTCCAGAACCACGGCAGAGGCTGTGGCTGTAAAGGCAGTAACAATGGGCCCCTGCCCGTTTTCCCCTTTAGCCGCGCTAATTATCTCTCCTATGCGCAGATAGTCCTGCCTAAAGCTCTCGCCCCATTCGCTCACGCAGTGGGCTTCGTCAACTACCAGGTGGATAAGGCCCAGACTGGGCAGTTTTTCCATTACCTTTGGCGTAAGCAGTAC
>JAIRUO010000025.1 GCA_031254385.1 Treponema sp.
GAGCATGATATAGACTTTAAGTCCAAGCATGTAAAGGAATTTTTGGCAGAGGGAAATAAAGTAAAAGTTACTGTACGATTCAGGGGAAGAGAACTGGCTCATACGGAACTGGGTCGGGATGTCCTCAAAGACGTTCTGGCAAGGATTGAGGGAGATTATGTGCTGGATAAAGCACCGGCTATGGAAGGCAGGTTTATGTCCATGGTATTAAGCCCCAAATCCAAAAAATAGTTTAGCAGGGGTGATGTATGCCTAAAATGAAGACTAAGAAAAGTGCCGCCAAACGATATTCCTTTACTGGAAGCGGCAAGGTTAAGTATAAAAAGAAGAATTTGCGCCATATACTTACCAAGAAATCAACCAAGCGGAAGCGGAATCTCCGCCATGCTGGTTACTTGTCCGCGGACAACGTAAAAACAATAAGAAAACGGCTCCTTCCCTACGGGTAAACCTTGGGCAGGCTGCTGATATATCTCCAAGGAGCAGATTATGGCAAGAGCGGTAGATGGTCCAAAACGAAAAAACCATCGCAAAAAAATATTAAAACTGGCCAAGGGGTATTGGGGCCGCAGGGGTTCCAACTATAAAACCGCAAAAGATGCGGTTACCAAGGCTCTTTCTTACGCATACAGGGACAGGCGCGACCGGAAGGCGGATTTCCGCAAAATCTGGATCATCAGAATCAACGCCGCATGCAGACAAGAGGGGCTTTCCTATTCCCGGTTTATTTGCGGGCTTAACAAGGCCGGAATCACCATGAACAGAAAAGTCCTTGCCAATATGGCAATCGAAGACCTGGAAGCCTTTAAGGCTGTAGTCGCACAGGCCAAAGCAGCCTTGGGAGCCTAGTATGGTTACCCTTGAGCAGGTCAGGCTGCTCGAAACAAAGGTTACCAAAACCATTGAATACGTTAAAAAGTTAACCGGCGAAAATACTTCCCTTAAGGACGAAAACGCCTCCCTAAAAGGCGAAATTAGTTCCTTAAAGGGCGAAGTTACTTCCCTTAAGGATGAGAACGCTACTCTAAAAGGCGAAAATGTTTCCCTGAAAGGCGAAAACACCTCCCTTTTAGCGAAGCTGGAAACTTTTCAGCGGCGCATTGATGAGCTTGAAGCATTGGTTAAACGCTTCCAGGAAGATCAAAGCCGGATCGAAAACGGAATACTTTCCGCCCTTGACCGGCTGAATCAGTTTGAAGACGTTTTGGAGAGTACGCTTTTAGGCGAAAGCAAAGCTTCCAAAGAGCCAAAAAAAGCGGAACAGCCAAAACCCGCGCCGGAAGGCAAACCCGAAGCCAGCAAGAAAAATGTTCCGGAAAAAACCGTTTCGCAGCCGGCAGAAAAAGAACCGGAAGAAGCGCCGGTAAAAGCTGCTGCGAGTAACGAGTTGGACATTTTTTAAGGGCATTTATGCCAAAAACAACGCTTAACATTGATGTTTTAGGCTGCTCCATTCCAATTTCTGCTGAAGAAGAAGAAAAATACCTTAACCGTCTTTTAGAGGCTTACAAGAAAAAGCTGTCAGAAATACGAGGCAACACCGGGCTTAACGATCCGTTAAAAATAGCGATCCTTACGGGGTTTTTGTTATGCGACGATTGCGAAAAGATACGCCTGGAAAAAATGGCACCAGACCTTACAAGGTCTACAGACACCAAGGTGTCTGAGGGCACCACCACACAAGACAGACAGGATAGCAACCAGGAAACAGCAAATACAGCAGAAAATAAGGAAGCGGAAAAACTCACTCAAAACCTAATATACAGGCTGGAACATATATTTAATCCAGAAAATATTGGCGCAATATATAAACTTAAAAACCCAATAAAAAATTACGAATGGGGTTCCCCGGAATGGATACCGGAGCTCCTGGGAATAATCAACGAAGCTATTATCCCCTGCGCTGAAGTTTGGATGGGCGTTCATCCTGAAGGCCCTTCAGAAATAATTTTACCGGATGGCGAAACAGAAGAACTTGGGGAACTGATATATAGAAACCCATCGGAATTTTTGGGAGAAGAGAGAGCCAAGATTTTCGGTGGCCTCCCCTTCCTTTTTAAGATACTGGCCGCAGAAAAACCGCTGTCAATTCAGGCCCATCCTAGCTTGGCTCAGGCTAAAAACGGATGGGATAGGGAGAACACAATAGGCATACCCCTTGATTCCCCAGAGCGCAATTATAAAGACCCAAACCACAAACCCGAAATTATCTGCGCCCTGTCTCCTTTTACAGCCATGGCCGGATTCCGGGAACCAAACAAGATCAAAGCTAATCTGGAAGATTTTTTGCTGAATGCCCCTCAATCTTTAGTCACAGCCTTAAAACCCCTAACAGAAGCCCTGGAAGGGGAAAATCCGCTTAAAACATTCCTGCAAGAGCTATTTTCTCTAAGCCCTTTTGTGCGCAAAGCTTTGGGCAATTATGTTAAGGGCATTTCTGCCCACGGCAACAATGCTAATGAAAATATTTCGCAATATCCAGAAGAATGGAAACTTATTTCGCAATTTGCAGAATTATTCCCGGATGATCCGGCAATAATTTCTCCTTTATACCTCAACCTAATTCAACTAAACCCAGGAGAGGCCCTGTATCTCCCTGCCGGAATTCTCCATGCCTACATTCACGGCCTGGGAGTCGAGCTCATGGCAAATTCCAATAATGTGCTTAGGGGTGGGCTTACGCCTAAGCATATAGACATTCCCGAACTCCTGCGGGTTCTTGATTTTTCCCCTTACAAACCTGCGATTCTGAACGGTGCTGAAGAGACTTCGGAAAGCAAGCTTTCCGGCGAATACGAATACCCTGTCCCGTGCAAGGAATTTTCCCTTTCGGTAATAAAGGGCGGCGATCATATATACCTGGAAACAGGGCCTTCTATAATACTTGTAACCCAGGGAGAGCTAAGAATTAGCGGCCCCTCGGAAACAGTCCTAAAGAGAGGAGAGTCCGCTTTTATTCCAGCGGGAAACAACGGCCTAAAATTCACAGGGGCCTATACTGTATACGCCGCAGGGACCGGGCCTCTGTCTGAAACGAATAATGCAAATCCTGGTTGACGCAGATTCCTGTCCGCGCCAGGTCAGAGAACTAATACTCCGTTCCTCAAAGCGCACAAAAATACCAGTCATATTTGCGGCTAACCGCCCCATTCCGGGTATAGAAGATAAGTCAATGGAAATATGCCCTTTGGGAGATGGCTCTGCGGACAACCGCATTGTAGAACTGGCCAACGCAGGCGATCTGGCTGTTACCAGGGACATCCCTTTGGCAGAACGGCTGGTGGATAAGGGCATCTGCGTACTTGATGACCGAGGCAGGGTTTACACAGAAGAAAATATACGGTATTGCCGTTCACTCCGGGACTTTTCAGTTGGCCTTGCCGAAAACGGCATGGGTATAGTAAGGACAGCCAATTACGGGAAAAAAGAATTAAAGGCTTTTGCGGATAGTTTTGACCGGGAGCTTACCAGGCTAAAAAAAAACCAACGCGACTAGCTACCTCTTATCGGGGAACCTGCTTTGGATATGTTTTATGTTGGGAAGAATCTCAAAGAATACTTCTATCAATTCGGGATCGAATTTTATACCTCCAAGATTGCGCATCTCTGTTAATACTTCATCTTCTGACCAGGCTTCTTTATAAACACGTCTGGAACAAAGGGCGTCATAAACATCCGCAATAGCCACAATACGTCCAGAAAGGGGTATTTCTTCGCCTTTTAGCCCTAAAGGCTTTCCATCAGGGCCGGTTTTTATGGCTTCTCCTGTCATAGGATCAACCCAGCCAGGATAGCCTGTTCCATCCCAGTTTTCATGGTGATAAAAGGCGATATCCCTGGCAGTATTTTCAATCGATGATTCAAAATCATCAAACAGGCCTGCGCCGTAAAGCGTATGGCGCTGCATTATTTGGTATTCTTCCGGGGTAAACTTGGCTGGTTTTTTTAGAATAACATCCGAAATTGCCACCTTCCCCACATCGTGAAGCATGGAGGCGATTTTAAAGGTATCCCTGTATTTTTCCCTTTCCGGCTCCGGAATGCCCTGATTATAGGCCCAGCGGTCATAAATCTCTATCGCATATCCGGCAACACGGTTTACATGGGTTCCTGTTTCCTTGGGATCGCGGAGTTCCGCCATCCTGATCATGCGGAGGATCATGCTTCTGGTCATACCAGCACGCTGAAGGGCCCTGGTCGCATTGGTTGCAAAATGGGTAATCAGGAACTCATCGTCTTTGGAAAAAGAAACCACTTTGCCGCTCTTATCCATAGCATTAAATACCTGAATGACCCCAAGGAGTTTGCCTTCGCCAGTAATCAGGGGCACAGCCAGGCTTGAGGTAGTCTTGTATCCGGAAATTTTATCAAAAGAAGTGTTAAAAGAGAAAGGCACATCGGGAGGCAGATTATAGGCATCCTCAACATTAACCAGGGACTTTGAATAGCCGCAATAGCCGGAAATTGTTTTTTCATTAATGGCAACAGTAAATAATGAATAGACTGGTTTTTGCCCAGGGGGAAGCAGCTTCGCGGTAGTATCGTTCTGGGCATACTTGACTGCCAGCACTTCTTCTTTATGCCCTTCCTTGTTAGCCAGTTCCCTGACATAGATGGAACCGGCATCAGCATGAAGCACATTTCTGGCTTCTAGAAGTATGCGTTCCAGCAGAATGTCAAAATCCTGAATCTGATTCATCTCTGAATCGAGTTCCAATATGGATTTAAAATCATATTTCTTCCGCGCCATACCTTTATTACACACCTTAATCACGGAATTATCAACATACCCCGTAGCTGAGGGTATTCTTATGCGCCTAGTCTCTCCTGCCCGTACACTTGATCAAGTGATAGCCGAACTGGGTCTGAACCACGTCTCCGACTGAGCCCGGAGAAAGGCGCTTTACCGCTGCCTCAAAAGGAGCGACCATTTGACCCGGCCCAAACCAGTCCAGATCCCCGCCAGAGGATTTGGACGGGCAGGTTGAGTGCTCCTTCGCCAGCGCTTCAAAAGCAGCGCCCTGCTTTATCTGTTTTAGAAGATCTTCCGCCTTGGAACGATCTTTTACCAAAATGTGACTTGCACGCCATTCCATATTAACCCCGCCTTGCCTAGCTTCCAACCGCGACTTTTTCGGTCTTCCACTGGGCTCTAAAATGTTCATAAGCGGCAATAGTTGCCGCCATTATAATATCCTGCACCTCTCCACGGCCGTACCAGTCAGCGCCGTCCATGATGTAAAGATGCTCAAGTACCCCTTCCAGATCCTCAATTGTACATTCTTTCTCATAATTCTTGCGGCGTTCAAGGCCCCTCAGTTCCTGTTCAAAGATCTCGGTATATTTGATGTCACGCCACTCAGTTGACTCACTCATCATTCTCTCCGTATTCAATAATGCGCTTTACGGTCTGGCCCTGCGTAGGTACAAGAAGGCCGTTAATCGCAATCATTTTTATCTCCTGCCTTTCGATCCAGTTTCCCCTGCTGTCAATGACGTATTCATAACGCGAGTCAGCTCCGCCGCTTTGTTCTTCTCTAAGCCGGACCAGCAATCCTATCATATCCCATTGAAGTGAATAAAATTCCGCCTCTGCTTCCGGGTACTGCCGGTTCCAGTACCTGGGGAGGTCTTCATTTATATAATGAACAGAATAAATTCCGCCACTATTGCGCTTCTCTGTAACAAGATAGCG
>JAIRUO010000185.1 GCA_031254385.1 Treponema sp.
CTCATTTCAGATGCGGGTGGCTATTCGGTGCTTACCGCATGGGCCGCAGGAAAACTGTCCGCCTCTTCCATGGCGAAATTTATTAAAGAACATGGAATAGAGGACAAAATAAAGAACCGCAACCTTCTGATTCCCGGCAAGGTGGCAGTTCTAAAAGGCGAACTGGAAGAGAGCCTTCCGGGCTGGAAAATCATTGTCGCCCCCGGCGAGGCGGTAGGTCTGGTGAAGTTTTTGAAGGAGTTGAAAATGTGATGTTTCTTCCCTATAAGTAAGGGATGAAATATAATCATTGAAAACAATGTCGGGTAAATTAAGACCGGCCCAGACTAAATTATATGGGGTGTCAGGGGGAAGGCTGGACTGCGTAGCAGTACAGATTCCCCCTGACAGGCCCCCCGATTTATTTTTACAGGGCCGGTCTTAATTTACCCGGTAATATATTTTTTGGAGGTTCATTATGAGTAAATTTATTGTTGTAGGGGAGAGGATACATTGCAGTTCCCCGGTCATACGGAAGGCCATGGAAACCATGGACGGCGGCCCCATAGTACAGCGGGCAAAGGATCAAATCGCAGCGGGCGCAAGCTATTTGGACGTGAATATAGGCCCTGCCGAAAAAAATGGCGAGGAGCTGATGAAGTGGGCGGTTAAACTCATTCAGGAGAACTGTGACAACATTCCCCTGTGCCTTGATACTGCCAATAAGAAGGCCATTGAAGCCGGCATTTCGGTTTATAATAGGAGCAAGGGCAAGCCCATCATCAATTCCGCAGACGCAGGGGACAGACTTGCCAACATCGATCTGGCAGCAGCTAACGATGCCATTGTCATTACCCTCTGTTCCAAACACGGCATCCCGGCAAACAACGAGGAACGCATGGCCTATTGCCAGGAAATGCTTGAACGTGGCCTTGGCCTGGGCATGGATGCGCTGGATATGTGGTTTGATCCGCTTACCTTGGTCATCAAGGGCATGCAGGAAAAGCAGCCAGAATATTTGGAATTCATACGCCAGCTTAAGGACATGGGCCTCTTCTCCATTGCCGGCCTTTCCAATGCGAGTAACGGCATGCCCAAGGAAATCAGGCCCATCGTGGATTCGGTGCTACTCGCCATGGCTATTGAATGTGGGCTCTGCTCTGCCATCATGAACCCCTGCGACAAAAACCTGATGAACACGGTCAAAACAGCAGCGGTAATTCTGAACCAGACCCTTTATGCGGATTCGTATTTGGAGTTGTAGGGAAGAACAATTGGTTTACCTAATAATCTATGATCATGGAAAAAGTACGTGCTCCACGCAATAGAACTTTGATATTAACGAAGGATGAACAAAAAAATTACAAATCTCGTGTGCTGTATCCTGAAAATCGGTTCCTTTCAGTATCAGAAATAATTAATAAAACGATTTGCTGTGATTTATATACTATTTTGGGCAATTTGCCGCATTCATTTGTAGATTTATTGGTACTCGATCCGCCATATAATCTTGATAAAGAATTTAACGGATTTAAATTCTCAAAAACAAGTGACGACGATTATTTAGGATATTTACGTTCATGGTTCCCTCAGGTGCTTAATACACTTAAGCCAACAGGTTCCGTGTATATATGTGGTGATTGGAATAACACATTTTGTCTTTATCAAATAATGAGAGAGCATACGATAATCAGAAACCGAATTGTATGGCAGCGTGAAAAAGGGCGTGGTGCGAAAAGAAACTGGAAAAACGCTTCTGAAGATATTTGGTTTGGTACAAAAAGCGATGATTATTATTTTGATGTTGAAGCAGTAAAGCAAAAAAGAAAGGTTATTGCACCTTATCGAGAAAATGGTAAGCCAAAAGATTGGGAAGAAACTGATGAAGGAAATTTTAGATTAACTTACCCAAGCAATATTTGGGATGATATGACAATACCTTATTGGTCTATGCCTGAAAACACAGACCATCCAACGCAAAAGCCTGAAAAATTAATCGCAAAGTTAATTTTGGCGAGTTCCCCACCACAGGGAATAGTTCTAGATCCTTTTCTAGGTTCTGGAACAACTTCAGTAGTTGCAAAAAAACTAAATAGAAATTATGTAGGAATTGAATTTAATGAACAGTATTGTTGCTGGGCTGAAAAAAGATTGGATAATGCAGAGAGTGATAAAATAATTCAAGGATATTCTGACAATGTTTTTTGGGAAAGAAATACATTTATTGCAAGTACAAGGCCCAATTTCTGACGCCATTATGGCTTTTCTGCCTAAAAACATCTGTTTAACCCCCCTGTCCTTAATGCCGATAAGATAGGGGAGACCCATGAAAAGAACATTTATTTTCCATATAATTGCTGCTGTTTTCTTTATAATCAGCATTTCCGGCCTTTTCGGGGTAGGGGAAAAGACCATAACTATCGGAGCCGCTTCCGGCTGGAGGGCCATGGAAATCCGGTCGGGATTGACGGAAGTATTCCAGTTAAGGCCGTACCCGGTTATGGCTTTGTCTTCTGCTGGGGCAGCGCTTTCTGGCGTTCCGGATCTTTACCTTTCCTTTGACGAAGGCAGCCCCGCACGTTTTAGGGATCAATACGGGCATTATGATGTGTCAGTGTCAGCAGCGCTTGGATCTGTAGCCGAATCCGCCCGCCGGGGCAGCGGAGCCGCGAGCTTTCAGGGCGGAAGCGGTGGGTTTCCTGGTCTTTCACAGACTGTTTCTAGTGGCAGCGATCCTCTTGTCATAAGGCCGCGCCAGGGAGCCTTGCTGTCGCCGGGAAGCCATATAGGGAGCTTTTCTATAGAGTTTTGGCTATGCCCCACGAGCCCTGAAAACGGAGAACAGATTCTTGCCTGGTCTTCTGTATACACCCAGGGAAATTATATCTATCAGCGCATACAATGCACTGTTTCCAGAAACAGGCTGCAATGGAGTTTTTCCAATTTCTTTTTTGACCCAATGGGAAATATTCCGGCAAAAAATACCTTTACCCTGACAGGCCCACCTATACTGCCTAGAGTATGGAGCCACCACCTAATCCGGTATAACGCGGATTTGGGAATACTGGAATATTTGGTAGACGGCCGTCTGGAGGCTTTGGATTATATTACTTCTACGGGAAGAGAGAGGGGTGACGTTTATACCCCTGTAATCGGGCAAGATTCCAGCCTTGTTCTGGGGGGCCGCTATACCGGTTTAATGGACGAATTCAGCATTTATCCCCAATACCTGGAAAGCCCTTTAATAACAAGATATGCGCAGCAGGGCGCCAGGACGGTTAGCCAAGCCCTGGATATGCTTTCCGTACAAAGCCGTGTCGTAATGCTGGAAGCAAAGGGAGGTAAAGTTTCCGGCCCCGGTAATATACGCAATGAATACGCAGGAAGAGATTCTTTTAGATTTGAAGATTATTCTGAACTAAGGTTTTTTATACGATTGAGCAATAATCCTTATCAATGGGATGATAAACCCTGGATTCCGGTGCAGCCCTGGGCCTTGCTGCCAGAGACATACACTGGCCGCTATGTGCAGGTTGCGGTGGAATTCTTTCCTTCTGCAGATGGAGAAGCAACCCCATATCTGGAAGAACTGAATATTGTATACCGTACTGCGGATTCAGTCCCTCCTCCGTCATTAGTAACAGCCCAGGCCAGAGACGGGGCCGTGGAATTATCATGGAGACAAGTCGCGGACAGCAACCTGGGGGGGTACATGGTATATTTTGGCACATCACAGGAAAACTATTTTGGAGCCGCCGGTATTTCTTCGCCCTTAGATGTGGGAAATCGTACATCAATACGCATTGACGGCCTCCAGAACGGGACTCTGTATTTTTTCACCGTAACTTCCTATGATAAGGTCTATAGGGAGCCGGGAGAATTTTCCAGGGAAGTTGCGGCCAGACCCATGAGGGAATTTCCGGCAGGACCATAAATGAACAAGGAAGCCTGATGAGTCCTATAAGTGTACATGATCTGCTTGAACGGGCAAAAGGATCGGTCCGGGTCGGAGATTATGAAGAAGCTGAACGCCTCCTAAAAATATACATCGCAAAAGCGCCTGGCAATCGGCAGGCCCATCTGCTAATGGGCGCAACGTTGGCCGGACAGAACAAGTTCAGCGAAGCCGCAGATGAATTTAATACCCTCCTTGTAAAAAATTCAAATGATATAGAAGCCCTCAATAATATAGCCGTTATGTACCGACGCCAGGGCAAGTATCATGATGCCCTTGGCGCATTAATTGAAGCCATTGATATAGACCCTACCATAGTTGAATTCCATTACAATATTGGCAATATCCATAAACAAATGGGAAACCTAAAAGCGGCGTCTATGGCTTATTCCAAAGTTATAGAACTGGACCCGTCGTATGTCCCGGCATACAACAACTTGGGAACCATATATGACGACCTTAAAGAGTATAACAAGGCATTCAATGTATTTCAAAAAGGGCTGGCGCTGGACAGGAATAATCCCTTTCTTCATTATAATTACGGGTTGGCCCTGGAAGCTAAAAACCTTTTGGAAGATGCGGCGGAACAGTACAGAACCAGCCTAAAAAGCAAACCGGGCTGGACTAAATCCATGAATAACCTGGGAATTGTATACATAAAGCAGGGCAATCTGACAAAGGCTCAAGAAATATTTCAGCGCCTTTTGGATTCTGATCCCTTAAATGCAGAAGCTTGGAATAATATGGGAATTACCAAGGCGAACCAGGGCCGGATTGAGGAGGCAAAAAAATGCTACAAGAAGGCCCTTGAATTAAACCCAAGGTACATCAGGGCCGCAATTAATCTGGAACGAATACTGGAAGAAACAGGGAATTTTGCCGCTGCCATGTCTGAACTTGAAAATATCATAGTACAGAACCCTCTTTTTCCGGAAGCGCGTAACCGGCTGGCCAGGCTGAATTTTAAGATGGAACAATATCCGCAAGCTCTGGAGCAGGCTGAGGCCGCGCTTGAATTGGACAGCAAAGATATTGGTGCCCTCAGAATTTCGGGGGCAGTTCAGCATATTAACGGCAAAGATGATATGGCAAATAAAGCGTTTGAGAAAATCCAGGAACTCGATCCGGACAACTACGCCTATTATCTGGATCTGGCAGATATATATTTCAAAAAGAAGGATTATAAGAAGGCCGAGGAATATCTTTTGGCATATCTTGAGAAGGTGCCAGATGACAGAAATGCCAGGCTTCTTCTGGGAAGGCTCTATGAGGAAATGGGTGAAGAGACCAGGGCCTTAGATATTTTTGAAGGTCTTTCCAAGACAGATCCCAATGATACGGAAGCTCTTAGCGAGGTCGCCGAACTTCAGAGGAAAGCAGGTTCTTGGGAAAAGGCCTTAATAACTGCGGATAACGTAGTCAATGTTCAGGGAAAGAGGGCAACCAGCGCTGACCTTTCCGATCTCAATAAATCTCTGGAATTTTATGAAACAACCGTGGATGCGCTTTCCTCTTCGGCCCAAATAATGTGGGATCATGATATAAAGCATGCCGCCCCGGCAGAAAGTAACATGGACGATACTGGCTTTTCTCAACTCTTTGATCCGGCAAGAACAGATCATGAAATTGATGAAGAAGATCGTCTTTTGGGGAATTTGGCTGCTCTCAAAACGGCAGACGCTCCTGCGATAGGCGACATTAAAAAACCGCCTGTCTTCATACCCGAAGAAACATTTGAAGAGGCTTATGAAAAAATACTTGAAGAAACGCCTGAAGAAACCCCTGCAATAATACCTGAAAAGCCGCCTGTAAGAATGGCAGAAAAAGCACCGGAAAAACCGCCGGTAAGAATGCCTGAGAAGGCGCCAGAAAAACCGCCGGTAAGAATGGCTGAGAAGGCACCAGAAAAACCGCCAGTAAGAATTGCAGAAAAAGCACCTGTAAAGCCGCCTATTAGGGCGCCTGAAAAAGTACCTGTAAAAACACCGGAAAAGAAAATAAAAGACAAAACCGAAGTAGCCCCTAAGCTGGAATCCAAGGATAAAGCGGAGTATAATGAAGAAAAGAAAGCAGAATCTGTGGACACCGTGGGGCTTTTGAACTATCTTGTTAGTCTGGCTGATAGCCTTCCTGAAAAAGATAAGGAAGCTTTTCATGAAAGCAAAATCCAATCCAAGGTGGGAATATTGTTAGAAACCTGGCGGAAAAAATCATGAAAGATGATATAACCAACAAAATTGATGAATACATAAAGAATATGCCCAGCCTCCCTACTACGGTAGCTAAAGTGCTGGAACTCTGCAATAATCCCCAGGTTAGTCCGGCAGACTTAAACCATGTAATATCTCTTGATCCCGTTCTGGTTGGAAGGGTATTAAAGCTCATCAATTCGGCTTATTACGGCCTGGACCAGCATATTACCAGCCTGGTACGCGCAATTATCATGATCGGGATTAATACGGTAAAAAATCTTGCCTTGTCAACGGCTGTCCTGGGTAATTTTACTTCAAAAAAGAAAATCCAGGGGCTTGATATGGAAGGGTTCTGGCGTCATTCCCTGTGCGTTGGGGTAACCGCCAAACTCTTGGCCGTAAAAAAGGGAATTGATCCAAAACTAAGAGAAGAATATTTTACAGCGGGCCTTCTGCACGATATTGGGAAAATTCCCATTAACGCGGTGTTGCATAAGGAATATATAGTCACCCTGAGCGAGGCGGACAGGGACAGGACCAGCCTTTGCCTGGCAGAAGAAAAAACCCTTGGGCTGGATCACTGCGGGGCTGGGGCAGCTATTGTAAAAGCCTGGAAGTTGGAAGGCGCTGTTGGGGATGCCATAATGTATCATCATAATTATAGTGAATATTCAGGAGCTTATAGGGATATTCTTTTTAGCGTAATAGCAGCCAACCGTTTTGCGTCGTTGGAAAATATAGGCTTTTCGGGTAACCGTCATCCCGAAAATAAAGATAAATCATTTTGGGATATGCTGGGAGTAGATGAAGAATATTTTTATGAAATAGAAGATACTGTTAAAGCGGAAATAGAAAAAGCTGAAATATTTTTAAAATTATAGTTGAGGGTAAAAAATGTTGACAGTGCGTTTTTGGGGAGTCCGGGGCTCAATGCCCTGTCCAGGGCCTGATACTGTTTTATTCGGGGGCAATACAGCCTGCCTTGAAATCCGCGCCGGAGACCGCCTTATAATTGTTGACACGGGAACTGGTATACGGCCATTGGGAGAAAAGCTTGTATCCGGGGGCTATATTAAGGGCCCTGTCGATGCTGATATTTTTATCACCCATACACACTGGGATCACATAATGGGCTTTCCCATGTTTGTCCCTCTGTTTATACCTCAAAGCAGGCTAAGGATACGCGGCCCCGTTTCGTCGGAAGAAGATACCCTGGAATCCATCATAGGAACCCAGCTTTCATATAAATTCTGGCCGGTACGGCAAAGCGAGTTAGCCGCAAAAATAGAATATGATCAGATTAAAGAAACAACCTTAGACCTTGACGGCGGAGTAAAGGTCATTACCAAATACCTTAATCATCCCATACTGTGCATGGGGTACAGAATAGAATACAAGGACAAGGTCATAATTACAGCCTTTGATCACGAGCCGTACCGTAATATTTTTCCCACCGATCCCAATGATCCTGGTTATGACGAAGACGCTGCACGGGAAGGCGAAACCGTTGCGAAAGAAGAAAACGAAAAAATCCTGAAGTTTTATAAAGACGCAGACATACTGATACATGACTCGCAATACACCCAGGCGGAATTTGAAAAACATCTGGGCTGGGGCCATAGCTCCTTTGAATTCGCCATTGACACTGCCCTTAAAGCAGGAGTTAAAAAGCTCATATTTTTCCATCATGATCCTGGCCGGACAGACTGGCAATTGGAAAATCTGGAAAACAATTATCAGTCCCTAATAGCCGACAAAGGTCTTGAAGTATTAATGGCCAGAGAGGGCCTTACCTTGACAGCTTGAATTAGGATGTAGGGGTTAGGATATAGGATTTAGGGAGATTGGTAAGTTGTCTGAGAGTTCTTGCGACACTCAATGCTTACTAATAAGTCTTCGGTTCCCCTAAATCCTAACCCTTAATCCCTAATCCCTAACCCCTATCTTCTCCGGGTTGATCTTGAAAACATTGGGGCGTAGGGGAATGTCGCCTTCTTCATCGGTTGTTTCGTATATCGAGATAAAGGCGTTTGGATTGATTTCTGCGAGAGCGTCTGCTGCGGCGTTTACGGCGATGCGGTACTGTTCGGCTATGGTAAATGCACGGCAGGCAGGACAGGCGCACCAGATGTTTTCATTGCCTTTCTCCGGCCAAAGATGAAGCACATCAGTTTTTCTGATTAAGGGTAAATTTTTGATCTCGTTTTGAATAACGGCAATCGTTTCGTGATTAGTAGGGCAGAAATGTATGTTCTTTCGCCGTTTTCCCCCTTCCATGCGAAAGACGTCCTTGTGAAAAAAGAAAAGCTTTCGTGGAACCAAAAATGATAAGGCCCAGCCTCCGGCCTCTGCTTCAAGGCCGTAGGATTTAGCTTCTTCCATAGCCTCTGTGGGGGCGTTAAAAGGAAACACTATTGCGTCAAAACAATTTCGTATTGCCCAGCGAAATAAATCTGCCCGTTTTTTTGATGAGCGGAGTACAGGCGTGGATTCGGGAATTACAAGGCGTTTCCATTCTGCTGATGCGGGTATGTTTTCGTCTTTGTCGGAGTTCTGCCATTGATTTGCACCTGCGTTTTTTAGCGTATATACTTTATCATGATCCGGCGTGGGCGTATCTTTCCAATTAATGCCCAGGCTCGAAAGAAAATCATAGATTCCCTTGCAAAGGCCCCCTACGCCCTGGCCGTAGATTTCTATACGTTCCCGACCAAGCCTCCATGAAAACCCCCGCAGGCCGGGGCTTCCTGAATCATCATTAAGTACGATTATGGGAACATCGGAAGCCAAGTCTGTATATGGATCAACCAGTTTCGCGTTTTTTCCGTCTCGGAGCTGTCCTATGCACAAGGCGAGGTCCTCCGCAGCGTTTTTTACAGCCACGCCCGGAGGAGCAATGATAGTCCAGTTCTTGGATGCGTCAAAAAAAGTCATACCTTATTCCCATGAAAACTTAAAATCAACATTCCATTCCTTTCTGGCATCTTCCAGAGCTTTTCTTACAGCCGGATTTATGGGAATACCTGTCTTGCTCCTTTCAAGGAAGGCAAGGTATTCTTTTTCGCCCGCAGTATAAATCCGCGTCTGGCCTTCCGCCTTTTTGGAAGCCCGTAATTCACGCAGTATGTCCCCAGTGGTTTTTTTAAACGCATCCGGTTCCGTAAAAGCGGAGATTTGTATGGCGATAAACCAGTGCCCCAGATGATACGGCCTCTTGCTACCGTCTGGGCTAACGCCGGCAAGGGCCTTAAGGAAAGATCCCCCCTGAAGCGCGGCGGACAGGACTTCCACAACCGTAGCCCAGCCGTAGCCTTTATACCCGGCAAGTTCATCGCCTATGCCGCCCACCGGTGTAAGGGCGCAGGTTCCGGATGTAAGGCCCTTTAGGGCTATTTGCGGGTCTGTTACAGGCTGGCCTTTTCCATCAATGACCCAGCCAGAAGGCATGGCCTTATTAATGCGTGCGTAATGTTCGATTTTGCCTCGCTGGGCAATGGAAGTGGCGCAGTCTATTATAAAGGGGAAGTCTTCGTCAGTGGGAAAGCCAATGGTAAGGGGATTGGTTCCCAGCATATTTTCCACGCCAAAGGTAGGCGCAATGGAAGGCCGGGCGTTGGTTCCGGTAAAGCAGATCATGTCTTCTTTTGCAGCCATTAGCGCGTAATAACCGGCAATGCCGTAGTGGGTCGAATTCCTTACCGCTGTCATGGCAAGGCCGCATTTTTTGGCTTTTTCAATGGTCATATTCATCGCGCGTACAGAAATGACATGGCCCATGCCGTCATGCCCGTCAATGACCGCAGTAGAAGGGGTTTCCCGGACTATTTCAAATTTCGTATTGACAAACTGAATTCCTTCTTTAATGCGATCCAGATAGATGGGCTTGAACCGTCCCACGCCGTGGGAATCAATCCCGCGCTTGTCCGATTCAATAAGCACATCCGCGCAGATAACCGCATCTTCCGCAGGGACGCCTGCGGCAATAAAGGTCAGCCGCATGAATTCGTGCATCTCTTCAAATTTAGCGTACATAGTTTCATCGGTCTGGGGCATAATCAACCTCCTATTATTACTTGCTAAGGATAGTGTACACTAAATGGAGAGTGGGGAATAGGGAGTGGGGAGTAGAAAGTGATGAGAAAAACCAATACGGTTTCCTTGGTCTGTCTTTGTATCATGGTAGTAGTAATAGCATCTTGCAGGCCTATCAGCAAAGATGGTTCAGTTGACATCGTAGAAGTAGACGCAAGGGAACTTCTGGTTCTGGGCGGAGAGCTGGATCAGGCGGAACTTCTAGCTCCGGGTAGAGAGCAGGATCAGACGGTAAGAGCGGTTGCAGATGGGGCGAATGACTTTGCTTTCCGTTTAAGCGCAAGCCTTATAAAGAACCTTGGCAATGAAAATTTTGTCTGCTCTCCCTATTCTGTCTGGCTGCCTTTGGCCGCCCTTGTCAATGCAACTAACTCGCAAAACAAAGCCGCTCTTTTGACAGCCCTGGGTGCCTCAGGTATTAGCGAAGAGGACATTAACAGAGCCGCCTCGCGGATGCTCTACGACTTAACAAACGTCTGGTACAAAGACAATGGATACGAATACAATAATCCCCTTAAAATCGTCAATGCGATTTTTGTAGGAAACAATGTAAACCTCCGTAATGATTTTGTACAAACCTTTATGAATTTCTACAGGGGAAGCTCGATAAATGTTGACTTTTCTTCCAGCGCTGCGGTAGATGCTGTAAATCGATGGGCAAGTGAAAACACGAACGGTCTGATTACAAATTTAGTACAAGAATTTGACCCAGAGACCGTAGCTGCCATTGCCAATGCGATATATTTTTCAGACCGATGGCAAAGGGAGTTTAAGCCTGAAGAAACTAAAGAGGGAGTATTCCACGCTGCGGCGGGAGACAGGACAGCCTTTTATATGCTCCGCGAAGGGGATAGGCAAAGGTATTATGAGGACAGCAGGGTACAGGCTATGCCGCTTTTTATGAATGACGGCGGTTTGTATATAATACTCCCCAAGACCGGCAGCGCGGTGGAATTACTAAGCTCTATGTCAAACGAATATTTTAATGAAATACAAACAGGTGCCACTTGGGAAACTGGCAAGCTGCTATTGCCGCGCTTCTCTATAGAAAACGATACCCAGAGCTTAAAGGCAGCCCTTGAGGGCCTGGGAGTTCCACTGTTTAACGAAGATACCGCGCCCCTTACAGCCGGTTTAGTCCAGGGCAATGAATCCGTATGGTTGTCTGACGCAATGCAAAAGGCTGTTATTCATGTCGATGAAAAAGGTACAACTGCCGCTGCTGTAACGGATTTGGCGGCGTATGCATTAGGAATTAGGCCCCAGCCCACCCGGCTCTTTGAAATGATTTGTGACAGGCCCTTTGTGTTCATACTCTATGACTATATCTATGACGGCGGCAATCAAATTTTATTTACCGGGATTGTCAATGAGCCAAAATGAGATGTCCGGCGTGGAGTTGTTGACGTTTACATATCGATAGCTTGATAACACGCATTTTTTTTACTATTCTTATGCTAGGATAATGATAGGCCCGGATGATGTTATCTACAAAAACCGCTATGTCTGGAACCGATATAAAAACAGTCTGAACCAAAGAAAACATCATCTTAGTTTTGAGACCGCATCATTGGTCTTTGATGATCCTTTTCATACCGAAGAATTTGATGAAGAAAATTCAGTTGTGGAAGAAAGGTTCAATGTTACCGGTTCGGTAACAGGTTTGATAAATAATGTTTTGGTTACCGTTTCAGTTGTTTACCGGGGCGATCTGATACGGATTTTTTCGGCCCGGAATGCCGACCCATTGGAGGTACAAGATTATTATGAACAATTCCAAGAATACCTTAGCGGACAAGATGAAGATTGACCATGAAATAGAAGAAATGAGAAAGCATCCCATTGATTATTCTGATATACCTGAAAGAAGAAGTAATGCAAAAGTACGGCTGGCCCGCAAGGAATTTCTTGATACCCTGCCGCCGGACATCGTACAGGAAATGGCTCGTCGTAGACTCAAGGAAATGCAGGCCGCCGGTTATGAACTGCCGGAAAAGGCCCCTTCAGCAATAGATCATTCATAAATGGCATTGTTCTTTAATTCGGCCTGTGGGGAAGTCTACCCATATCTCCGTGCTCCCATGTGCTTTCTTCCCTAGTCCCTAACCCCCTAGCCCCTAACCCTTACATCAGCTATAATAAACCCGACATGAAGCTTCTTTCAAAAACTATATACGCTGGCCTTATCGGGCTTTTCCTCTTTTTCTCAAGTCTTCCGGCTACGGCCCAGGAGACGGAATCCGTCAGGGCCCCGGTAAGGATCATCCCTATAAAGGGGGATATTGAGCCTGCCCTGGCGGCCTTTGTGCGAAGGGAAGCCCAGAAAGCGCAGAACGAAAAAGCGGAATATATTGTTTTTGAAATTGATACTTTCGGCGGTAGGGTTGATTCGGCCCTGCAAATAGCCTCGTATATTATGTCTATCAAAAATGCCCGGACTATAGCCTGGGTGAGGAGCGGCGAATCGTCCATGGGCGTAAGCTGGTCGGCAGGCGCGTTGATCGCCTTCTCCTGCGCGGAGATTTACATGGCAAGCGGAACGTCCATAGGGGCTGCCGCGCCTGTAGAAATAGGCGCGGACGGGAGTACGACCGCATCAGGCGAAAAAACTGTTGCGGCGGTGCGATCCCAAATGGCGGCCCTGGCTGAACGGAACGGGCATCCCGTTGATGTCGCGTTGGCTATGGTAGATTTTGATATTGAACTCTGGGAAGTGCAAATAGACGGCGAAACAAGGGCGATTTCCAGAGGCGAACTGGAAAGGCTTGAGTCGCGGGGCGCAGCAATTGAACGTATACGCGTTATATCATTGCCCGGAAAACTCCTTTCGCTCACCGCTGGGGAAGCCTACCTTTACGGCCTTAGCTCGGGGCTAGTGGAAGATCAGGAAGGTCTTCTCGCCGCGCTGGGAGCCAGTGGGGAAATAATAATTGAAACTGGACCAGGTTTTGCCGACCAGATCATCTCATTTTTAACTTCAAGCGCGGTGCAGGTCATCCTTATAATTGCGGGACTGATTTTGCTTTTCATAGAACTTAACACGCCGGGTTTTGGGGTGCCCGGCGTACTTGGCATCATCTGCTTCCTAACCGTGCTGGGTACGGGCGTCCTTTTGGGCCGTGTCGATTCATTGGAAATAATTTTGTTTATTTTGGGGCTAGGGCTTTTGGCAGTGGAGATCTTTGTGATACCCGGCTTTGGCGTAGTAGGGGTTTTAGGCTTTTTGTTAATAGGCCTTTCACTCATCTTTTCCATGCAGGACTTTATTATTCCCAGTCTTGAATGGGAATGGGCTCTTTTTGGCAGGAACGCGCTGATCGTATTTGTGAGTTTATTATCCGCAGCTACGGCAATCGCCATGATCACTTTGTTTGGCCCAAGGCTTAAGATTTTTGACATACTCACGCTGAACACGCAGATCACCGGAACCGCGGGAGGCCCTGATCCTGACGGCGACAATCCCGTACCGGCGCTTAAGGAAGATGAAGAGAATTACGCTGCCCTGACAGGCAAGATAGGGGTTACGGATACGGTGCTGCGGCCTTCGGGAAGAGCGGTATTTGACGGAAAGGTCTATGCAGTCGAGGCTGATGGCGATTATATTGATGTAGGAAGGGGAATTATTGTTACCAAGGTTAGGGGTAACAGAATTATAGTAAGAAGAGTATAATTATTTGTGCGGCTATGGTCGCAACAACAAGGAGTTGTTATGGATCCCATGATTTTCATTTACATTGCCAACGGCGTAGTTGCTTTAATTTTCCTTATTATCTTTTTCAGATTCTTCGGGCTTTGGTTCCGGGCGCTTTTGTCCGGGGCTTATGTTGGCATGGGGAAACTTATCGGAATGTGGCTCCGGCATGTAAACGGGGGAGTTATCGTAGATTCCCGGATCATGCTTACCAAGGCTGGCATTGACGTGGCCAGTGATATGCTGGAAACCCACTTCCTTGCGCGTGGCGATGTAATAAAAGTAAGCCGCGCCATGGTTGCAGCTAACAAGGCAAACATACCGCTGCCCTTCCAGCGGGCTGCCGCAATTGACCTTGCAGGCCGTGACGTGCTGGAAGCAGTGCGCACCAGCGTCAATCCCAAGGTCATCGACTGCCCGGATTCCTCCAAAGGGAAACATACTCTAGATGCAGTAGCCAAGGACGGTATTCAGCTTTGCGTAAAGGCCAGGGTTACGGTGCGTTCCAATATTGAAAGGCTGGTCGGAGGCGCGATGGAGGAAACCATTATCGCTCGTGTCGGCGAAGGTATAGTTACAACCATCGGTTCTTCGGAAACATATAAATCCGTACTGGAACATCCTGACACCATTTCCAAAACGGTATTGGCAAAGGGGCTGGACGCGGGAACCGCCTTTGAAATCCTTTCTATTGATATTGCTGATATTGACGTAGGGCAGAACGTAGGCGCAAAGCTTCAGGCGGATCAGGCCGAGGCGGACAAGAGGCGCTTCCAGGCGGAAGCCGAAAAACGCCGTGCCGCAGCCCAAGCCCAGGAGCAGGAAATGCTGGCCCTGGTTCAAGAAAACCGCGCCAAGGTCGTTCTAGCAGAAGCGGAAATACCGCTGGCCATTGCCGAGGCTTTTAGAAAGGGCAATTTGGGCGTAATGGATTATTACAAGCTCAAGAACATCCAGGCCGATACTGATATGCGCAATTCTATCGGAGGCGAAACATCGGCACCCAAGGTTGATA
>JAIRUO010000087.1 GCA_031254385.1 Treponema sp.
CCGGCAAGCATTTTGGGTTCCTTGCCCGTTAAAATCCAGTCGTATGAATAGCCGTACAATTGCTCGATAGCCATTGCCGTCCTGTTGGACATTCCCGATTCATCCCTGATGACCTTGGAAATATAGCTGTCCGTTACTTTGATGCTTCTGGCGAAATCTTTCTGTTTTAATCCGCTCGCGTTGATTATTAATCTCATCCGGTCAGACAGGGCCATAAGACAGAATACCCGCATAAATACGGCAGGTCAACGGAGATTTTTTTTAAAAAACAGGTTTTCTTCTCTTGACAATGTATAAATTCAATGATTAAATTATAGTAACTACAATTCGATAAAAAGGCGATATGTATGGATCACTGCAAGTTAAAGGATGAAATTATCAGTTTTGTCCGGAATTCCCCGGAAGAGGTGAATTCCAAAGTGGCCGTTTTTATCGCCGGAATGCAGGCCCAGAAAAGCCTGACGGACTGCCGGCGGGAAACGGGAAACGGGGGTCGGGGGTTCGAAATTAAGGAAACAGGACTCGTATGAGTCTTGAAATATTTTGAAGGAGAAGACAATGGCAAACAAAAAAATTTGGCTGGTAATACTGGTCATGGCGCTGGTATTCGGAATGGCGGTTGTTGGATGTGATGACGGCTCAAAAAATGGCGGTTCAACAGAAGACAATTCAAATGAAAACGGTACACACACCACCCATACTTATGGTAGTTGGAAATATGTAACAACAAATGCCCAGGGTAAAGCGCTTTATACGAGAACTTGTACCGTTTGTGGCTATACGGATTCGGAGTACCGATAACTAAGGAAGGGGCACGCTAGGTGACTGTCACCATCTGGGAAAATTGCCGCTGATTCAGGTAGCCTGACGTTCACGTTGAAAGTTTTTCAACGGTCGGTCTGACAGCGGCTTTTTTTAGATACAACTACTATTGGGCATTTAGATTAGTGTTGACCGTAATTCTCGGCGGTATTCTTTTTCCCATAGAAGTTATAAAAATAATAATTGCCCTCAGAAAGGCAAAAAAGATCGATACTGATATTGCGCATAATACCTCAGGGGATACCAATGGATGATAATGACTGGAACCGTGCTTACACTAAAATGTAATCTCCGATGTACTGAATGTTAGACACGGACCGTCTGCGGAACAGGACATTGTCGGGCAATTGGCAAAAGACACCCGTGTCGAGGTTATCGACAATGGCGGGCAATGAGTGGAAAATAAAATACGGAAATATTGAAGGGTATGTTAATTCTGATTTCTTACGGCGTTAAAAGAGGTTTTCTTTGGCTAATATATTTGGAGGATAGTTATGAAGAAAATGTGGATTTTGGCGGTTTTTGGATTAGTGTGTATCTTTGCGGTCGTTGGGCAAAACGCGGTAGATATGGATGCCGCCATAGAACAGGCGGGCGGGGATATCAACCTCAGACTGGCTATGGGGCCCCGGGTGGCTGTGTTGAATTTCAGTTCCCCCACAAATGATCTTTCCTCATACGTTGTTAGAGAGCTGGCGCTTATTCTGGAAAGAAGCCGAAGTTCCGTAGTAATCCGGCAGGACATAGACTGCGCCCTTGGTGCGGCTAATCTCAGGGTGTCCGGTGAAGTAACCGACGCGGCTGCCCGGCAGATCGGCAGAACCCTTAACGCCCAATTCGTCGTAACCGGCTCGTGGGAAAAAACCGGCGATACATATCGTTTCAGGACCAGGTTGATAAGCGTCATTGACGGCGTCGTTTCTACAACTTCAACGATCACCGTCAGGGACAGTGCCCATGTTCGGCAGTTGCTCGGTCAGCCGCAGCAAGCAGCAACCCCCACGCCGGCTCCCGCGCCTGCGCCAACTCCAACTCCGAGACCTGCGACTCCGGTTACGCCTGCTCCAACTCCTGCTGTCCGCATTTACCGAATCGGCGAAACTGGCCCTGCGGGCGGCCTTATCTTTTACGACAAGGGAAACAACTCAAGCGGCTGGCGGTATTTGGAAGCTGCGCCGGAGGATCTTCCCCGCAGATTGAAGTGGTCAACGGAAAGGTTTGAGACCGATTATGAATTTGATCGAAGTGTTGGAAAAGGGAAGCCAAACACCCATGCAATCATGACGGGGGCGGCAAAAATAGGCGGCGGTTTCGGCTGGGCTGCTCAGGCTTGTACTGCCTTAACGATAAACGGTTTTAATGATTGGTTCCTCCCCTCAAGAGATGAGCTGCATTATATGTACGGTCATCTGCATATGCAGGGATTGGGGGGGTTTAGAAATGAATCGTACTGGTCATCGACTTTTTCACATTTAGCTTTCTCTACTGTCGTCTATGTTTGGAGAGAAGATTTTTCCAATGGAGAGCAGCATAATACCAGTACTAATGACTTTGAATTCCGTGTCCGCCCCATACGGCAGGTTCCGGGGCCTGGTTGAAATTAGAGTTAGAAAAAAATATAGATGTGATCATCTATAAATATATTAAGGAGAAAACAATGGCAAACAAAAAATCTTGGTTGGTAATACTGGTAATGGTGCTGGTATTCGGAATGACGGTTGTGGGATGTGATGAGATAGAGGATCTAATTGACCTCAACTACAAAGTCGGCGGAACTGGCCCTGCGGGCGGCCTTATCTTTTACGACAAGGGAGACAACTCAAACGGCTGGCGGTATTTGGAAGCCGCACCAGAGGATCTTCCTGGCAAACTGAAATGGTCGTCGGAAAGGTTTGACTCTGATTATGAGTTTGAGCGAGCTGTTGGCAAAGGGAAACCAAACACCCAAGCAATCATGGCGGGCGCGGCGAAAATTGGAGGTGGCTTCGGCTGGGCAGCTCAGGCTTGTACTGCCTTGACGGTAAACGGTTATAATGATTGGTTTCTCCCCTCAAGGGATGAACTGCATTATATGTACGGTCACCTGCATATGCAAGGATTGGGGGACTTTAAAAAAGAAGACTACTGGTCATCGACTTTTTCACATTTAGCTTTCTCTACTGTCGTCTATGTTTGGCGAGAAGATTTTTCCAATGGAGAGCAGCATAATACCAGTACTAATACCGCTGAACTCCGTGTCCGCCCCATACGACAGGTTCCGGGGGCTGATTGAAATTTTGAACTTTCAAATCCAAGTTAACAAGGGGGAATGATCTATGGGTCCACGAGAGAAAGAATTAATCGGAAAAATATTTAAAGACAAAGACGGCAAACCCTATCAAGACGTACGTTTTCTTCAAGTTCCAAACAGAAAATATGCAACTGGTTATATGGTAACCGTATTAAATTTTCGTGATGGAAAACTCCATGGTTCTCCCGCCATTGTTTATCCTGATGGCTGGGAAGAAGATTGGGAAGACGGTAATTTCATCAAGGTTTCACGACCACCCTACAATCAAGAGGCCCGTAAAGAATTTGAGAAAAATATGGTGATCACGAAAGAAGTGTTAGATGCCACATAATTAGGAGGTGTAAAATGGAAAATATTACAGAGTGGTTTAATAATTTTACATTGCCGACGGGTTTATTTGAATATGTCATAATTGCCGCTGTAATTGTAGCTATAATGGCTTTGCTTAGAAAAATTTTTCCTACCGCGTCGATGATCGTCAATATAGTTATCGCTGTAGCTGCCGTAATTTTAGCGTTCAAAAACCTTCATTGGTGGTTGGCACTGAGGGCGGTTGTAATTTTTCTTGTACTGATGTTTATCGTGAAAATTATCGCCTCTCTTTCTGAGAAGCCGGGAGTTACAGCGAGTATTCGATACAAGGGCAAAGGTCAATATGAAACGACATATCATCTCCCGAAGCAAAATACAGACGATAACCGGTCAAATGCATCGAATACTCGTTATAAAGGCAAAGATGCTGACGGGAATGATGTATTTGAATTTACAAGCAAAAAGAGATAAAGGTGAGTTTCATTGGAATATGACGAAGCATCATGAGGAAAGTCAACATTGGACTATCTAAGTAAAATCCCCAACATAATCGGCGCGGTTATTATTGGTGGCGTTCTCGGTACTATTTTGGGCCTTTTCGGTCTCATAGGCGGGGCGGTGGGCGGCTGGTTTCTTGGCGGTATAGTCGGGAAAAAACTTCTCTTAGTGCTTATACTGCTCCTGCCCGCTTGGGGTTTTCTGATACGTCCTCCGGTAAACGGGGGAACGGTGACCTCTTCGTATGGTCTGCGAATGGCCCACGGCCGTTTTTTTCATAACGGAACCGACATTGGCCTTCCCACCGGATCTCCAGTTAAGTCATCTTCCTGGGGTACGGTAAGAGAGGCCGGCTTTAGCGAGCAAAGGGGCAACTTTGTAATTATCAGACACCTTCCCGGTACCGAAAGCAGGTATTTGCATCTGGATTCGATAAATGTGGCAAAAGGGCAGAAGGTAAAACCCCATGCCATTATCGGCGCTGTTGGAAATACAGGCCTTTCAACAGGCAGCCATTTACACTTTGAAATAAGGTTAGTGGGAATACCGTTGCCCCCCTACGTCCTGTGCCTGCCGGGGAGGATTATGCAGAGATTTGATATTTATAAAAAGTTTGATTCGTTAGTTGAACAAAAACGCAGGGAGGAGATGAACAATGGATAACGGTTTTATCGGTATACAAGAACAACCTGTTGCGGGGCAACCCGACACCGCTCTGACAGACGCACAGGTGTTGACCAAAAAAGGCGATGACGCATACGATCGCCAGGATTACGCAGAGGCTGTTAAGTGTTACAGCAAGGCTGCGGAGCAAGGCTACGCATGTGCTCAGTTTAATCTCGGTAATCGCTATTATAATGGCGAAGGCGTGGAGCAGGATTACACCAAAGCCGCCGAGTGGTACTGCAAGGGGGCGGAGCAAGGCAATGCGGTTGCTCAGTTATTTCTCGGCAATTGCTACTATAATGGCGAAGGCGTGGAGCAGGATAAAGCCAAAGCCGTGGAATGGTACCGCAAGGCTGCGGAACAGGGTCACGCCAAAGCCCAGCGTAATCTCGGCAATTGCTATGATAGTGACGGAAGCGTAACGCAGGATAAAGCCAAAGCCGTCGAGTGGTACCGCAATGTTGCGGAGCAAGGCGTCGCAGTTGCTCAGTTTAAACTCGGTAATTGCTATTATGATGGCGAAGGAGTGACGCAGGATAAAGCCAAAGCCGTCGAGTGGTACCGCAAGGCTGCGGGGCAAGGGGATGCATGTGCTCAGTTTAATCTCGGCTATTGCTATTATAATGGCGAAGGCGTAGAGAAGGATTACGCCAAAGCCGTCGAATGGTACAGCCATGCTGCGGAGCAAGGTGTCACGATTGCTCAGGTTGATCTCGGCTATTGCTATTATAACGGCGAAGGCGTGGAGCAGGATTACGCCAAAGCCGTCGAGTGGTACCGCAAGGCTGCGGAGCAAGGCCATGCGGGCGCTCAGTTTGGTCTCGGCATTTGCTATTATAACGGCGAGGGCGTGGCGCAGGATAAAGCCAAAGCCGCCGAGTGGTATAACAAGGCTGGGGAGCAGGGCAACGCGGTTGCTCAGTTTAAACTCGGCTATTGCTATGATAGTGGCGAAGGTGTAATGCAGGATAAAGCCAAAGCCGTCGAGTGGTATCGCAAGGCTGCGGAGCAAGGCTACGTGCGTGCTCAGTTTAATCTTGGAGTTTGTTATTTTAACGGCGCAGGCGTGGAGCAGGATTACACCAAAGCCGCCGAGTGGTACCGCAAGGCTGCGGAGCAGGGCAACGCAGATGCTCAGTTATTTTTCGGCAATTGCTATTTTAATGGCAAAGGCGTAATGCGGGATTACGCCAAAGCCGTCGAATGGTACTACAAGGCTGCGGAGCAGGGCAACGCGGGTGCTCAGTTTAGCCTCGGCTATTGCTATGATAACGGCGCAGGCGTGGAGCAGGATTACGTCCAAGCCGTCGAATGGTATTTTAAGGCGGCGGAACAAGACGATGCAGATGCTCAGTATTATCTCGGCGATTGCTATTTTAATGGCGAAGGCGTTGCACAGGATTACGCCAAAGCCCTCGAATGGTACAGCAAGGCGGCGGCTCAGGGACATGAAATGGCACAAGGAATACTTGATACTAAGAAGGAACATTTGGCAGAAAATTAGGGATCAAGGGCTATCATCTGAAAAAGAATAATAAAAACGAACCGAGGCCCACCACTATACCTTGACAATCCTCTATCCCTCGTAATAATAAACCCATGGACAAAGAATACATTCTAAAACACAAAAACACCCCCGTCATGTTATTCAAACTGAACGATGATTTTGAATTATCAGAAACTGGCGAAGTGTTTAACGAAGAAAGACTGCCTTTTGGTTTAAAGTATAAGGGAAAAGAAAAGGCGCAGTTTACACAACCATCTGGCGGGGATACTGGGGGCTTGACAATTACGGTTACAGGCATATAATAACGGATAAGAAGGGGCAGGAAGACGAAATGTTGCCAAAAGTGCATTTGGTTATATCACTTCTTAAAAGATGGTTCATGGGTATTTTTCAGGGTTCTTTGTCCGAACAGCACATGGCGTATTATCTTGACGAATATACGTTCAGGTTCAACTGGCGGACATCGGGAAATCGTGGTATGCTGTTTTACAGACTTTTGGAACAAGCGGTTCAAATAAAGTCTTCTACTTATAATAATAAGGTTTGTAAATATATAGTATATTGAAAAAAGGGGATTAGATAGTATGAATGAATTATTTGATTATATTAAAGAAAGAAACGAAAGCGATAAATTGCCTGAAATTATAAAATTCAGACAGAAAATAACTAAAATGAAAAAAAGCAATAAAATGATAAAAATGCTAACAAAAGGACTTTTATGGAATATGAATAAAAAGTTATTAAACTGGAAAGAGGATAAAAATATTATTATATGGCGAATAATAGAAGCTGGATTAAAGAGAGATGAAATTATTATGTATTGCTTATATGATTATGAAGATATAAAACATATAGCGATAAATATGGATAATTTAGAAATGGAAATAGTCGAATATTGGGCAAAGAAATTAAATATTGATAAAAAACTTTTTAGAAGTTATAGTGAAAAACCGTGGTATTTAAGGACAATAAAGGAAGATCATGAAAAAATGGAAAGAGATTTGGCAAGAATGGAATTAGGTTTAATAATATGATCAAAGGAGGTTTATAAATGTTTAAAAAAGAAGCTGTTCCCGAAAAAATGTTAAATCTAATAAAAGATTTACAGGGTATGGAATCTTTAAAGGATTATATGTTGGCTGGTGGAACTGCTTTGGCAATACATTTAAACCACAGAACTTCTACTGATGTAGATTTATTTTCATATAAAGAACATAATGTAGATAAAATATTAGGAGATATTGAATTAAAATTTGGAAAATATGAAAAAACAATTATAAATGAAAAATTTATGAGATTATATTTGAATAATATAAAAGTAGAATTTGTATTTGATAATGAAGGAAAAAGAATAAAAGAAGATTTCAATAAAATATGAATATTTAAAAATTAAGATCAATGACTATAATTTAAATAAAATTAGAGATATTAATGATAAATAATTATATAGAAGAAAATCATAGCTTCACCTAATACACCAAACCGCATAAAGTGGCACGCTTTTAATCCCATTCTCAAAGCCGAAATTTTTAGCCGATATGCGGATTGATTTTTCGATGTTGTATTTTTTGCGGAAGGTATCAAGGCTTTTTGCCTTTGTGTTCTGATTAGCCTTTGCTTCAATAGGAACGATTTTGTCTTGCTGCTGGATAACAAAATCAAGCTCGGCTGTACCCCGGCTCTCCCAATAATACGGGCGGATTCCGTTTGCAACCAGTTCCGCAGACACATAGTTTTCGGTTAACGCACCCTTTACTTCGCCGCCGTAGTTTTGTGTTAATATTGCCGCGGCGACGAGATTACTTTTTGCGGAGAACAAACCCACATCGTTGAAATAAATCTTAAATGACAGCAAATCCTCATACCCCGCAAGGGGCATTTTACCCTCGTTAGTTTTGGGCACTTTAATTACGATATTCGCTTTCTCAAGCCAAAAGAGCGCGTCGGCAAAGTCTTTCGCCCTCGCCCCGCTTTGAATAAGGTTATACTGGAACTTCCTGTTTTCCTTTGCGAGTTGGGCAGCAACGCTGTTGTATGCAGCGATATTCCTCATAGCTTCGGTTCTGGTGCAATACTTAACCATATCGTTGGTGTACATCTCGCAGATGGCGAGTTGCTTTGCTTTTACAAAATCGAAGCCTTTGCGGT
>JAIRUO010000130.1 GCA_031254385.1 Treponema sp.
CTTTGAAAGGATAAGAGGAATCGGTAAGGTGCATAATACCCCGATAGCTATCTGTTCGGCTTCGGATGAACAAAAAGATATAACTCATGCGAAAGAGATTGGGGCGGCTGACTTCATAAGGAAACCGTGCAATGATCTGCTTGGCAGGGTACAAAAACTGTTGAAATAAACGATATTAAACAACTTGAAAAACCGAAGCGGCGGTTAAAATCATATTTACTTTTACTTATTGTAATAATTAATAATATTTTAACAAAAATACTCTTAAATTTATTGTACTAAAATTGAATATATGGTAATATCCTTACTCAAGTATTCTATATGGTTAAAAAATTCTTAACATAATTATAGATTTGTGGCATTCTATTTTAAACATATGTTGTGGAATTTTAACCTTTTAGGAAGGAAATATTTTGATAAATAAAGCTCAATCCTGCTTCGGCAACCTTTTTGTTGTAGAAAAAAGCGAAGCTGCCGCTTTTTCCTTAACAATTTTAAATAAAAGGAGAATCTAAGATGAAGATCAAAGCCCGACTGAGTATTATAGTAATAGCTATAATGGCGATTGTTGTAGTAATCAATACTATCGTATTGGTGCGCGAGGCTTCAAAAATGGGCCGTAATCTGGCTGGTGAGAGTCTCACCAACCTGACAAGCTCACGCGCCGAATTCTGGAAAGGCCGTGAAGAAGGCTACATGCGGGCGCTGAGTACAATAGCAGGCGTAATGGGGAATTTTGAGTCAGTCACGGTGGAAGAACGGCGGGATATGTACGACGCTATGCTGGCAGGTATGATAGATGCAGAACCCAATATTGTTGTGCTTTATTCAATTTGGAAGCCAAATGCCATTGACGGCATGGATGCCCGGAATATTGGCCGTGTGGGGTCTTCTCCCACCGGACAGTATGCCATGACCTACTCCAGGGAGACTGGAAGAATACTAAGCCGTGCCAGTACTGATATTGAAGGAACCATGTCTTTCTTAAACGGGCCAAACGCAAGGAGAAGCAGGGTAGATACCCCAATGGTAAGAAATGTAAACGGAAGGGATACCAACTGTTTTATCATGATGGTTCCCATCATCAATAACCGCAACAATGAAATAGTCGGGGGCGTAGGGATGCTCTTGAATACAGCCCTGATACAGCCGGTTCTTGAGAACACGCTGTCAACCAGTGATAGTATTGCCGCAATAGCTGTATACGCCAACAACGGGTTTATCATGGCGAGCTACCGGCCCGATACGATTGGTAAATTTCTGAACGATGTATCTACAATATATGGTGATCGAAAAGATGAAGCCAACCAGGCGGTACTTAACGGGAAGAGTTTTAATGGATCAAGTTATGATCCTTCTATTGGAACAGCTGTAGAAATAGCACTGGTTTCTTTTGCTCTGGGTGATTCAGGACAGACATGGTCGATTATGGTCGCAGAGAAAGAAGCTGTTGTTATGATCCCGATACAAGCTATGACCGTTTTCAGTGTTATTATCGCGCTAATTTTGATGGCGGCATCTGCCGTAATCATTTACTTTGTTTTACACAATGTTACCAAACCTATAGTTAACGTATCGCTCAACCTCAAGGACATATCCGAAGGCGAAGGCGATCTGACCAGAACCATCGAAATCAGTTCTAAAGACGAGGTCGGCGATCTGGCCCGCTACTTTAACGAAACTTTGGGAAAAATCAGCGCGCTTATTAATAGAATTAAAAACAAAGTCAATGCTCTAACAAATACAGGCCATGAACTTAATGTAAATATGGCAAAAACATCAAAAGTGGTAGACCAAATCGCAGAAAGCGCCGTGGAAATGAAAAAGGTAAAAAGCAAACAGGAGCAGAGCGCATCCGAGGCTGACAAAGCGGTAAAAAATATTCAAACCAGCATTGATAACCTGCATAAGATGGTAGAAGAACAGTCCAGCAGCGTTGAAACATCATCTTCCGCCATCGAGGAAATGATTGCCAACATCCATTCGGTAACCAAAACACTGATAGCAAACACCAGGAATGTTGATGAACTGTCCGAGGCTTCTGAAAATGGCAAAGCCGGGGTTCAGACGGTTGCGGAAAAAATACAGGAAATCGCCAAAGATTCCGAGGGGCTTTTGGAAATCAACTCGGTAATGAAAAGTATTTCAAGCCAGACGAACCTCTTGTCGATGAATGCGGCTATTGAAGCTGCCCATGCGGGAGAAGCAGGGAAAGGCTTTGCAGTAGTTGCCGATGAAATCCGCAAGCTCGCCGAATCCTCGGCGGTACAGTCGAAAACGACCACAAGCATGCTGAAAAAGATAAAGGGCTCAATAGACAGCATTACAATGTTTTCCAACGATGTACTTTCCCGCTTTGGGGTTATTGATACAGGCGTGAAAACAGTTTCTCAGCACGAACTAAATATCCGCAGCGCGATGGAAGAACAGGAAGTCGGAGGGCAGCAGCTTTTAAAATCAATAGAACGCCTGAAAGAATTAAGCGTATCTGTCGAGAAGGGCTCGGAAGATATGAGGAAGATAGGCGGCGTTCTTATCACGCAGACGAATGAATTAATCAAGAACAGCAACGCCGCTATCAACGGTCTGAACGACGTATTAAACGGCGCAATGCAGCAGATACAAATTGCGGTAACTCAGGTAGACGAAATGAGCACCGAAAATTCCCGTAACTTCGAAGATCTTAAAGTAGAAACAGATAAATTCAAGGTATCCACCGGCAATGAAAAGAAAAAAATCCTTTTGGTTGATGACGATGAAATCCACCTTGAGATGTCAAGGGGCATTCTGGGAGATGAGTATGAAGTTATCACTGTTAAATCGGGGAAAGAAGCGCTGCAGTTGTTCTATCAGGGACTTGTCCCAAATTTGATTTTGCTGGACTTGGTAATGCCTGAAATGGACGGATGGGGCGCCCATGAGAGTATAAGAGGTATCAGCAAACTGCATAATGTCCCGATAGCATTCTGTACGTCTTCGACTGATCCAAAGGATATAGCCCATGCGAATAAAGTTGGAGCGGTTGACTACATAAAGAAACCTTGCAATGATCTGAATAACAGGGTGAAAAAACTGGTAAAGGCGTAACGCTTACTTAAACTGCAATGTCCATCTGATGCCAGTTGATAAACGCAATCCGGCTGAGATATCGGCATTTAAGTTAGAGTTTGAATTTTCGCTAAAATACGACTGCCACGCCGCTTCAATATATGGAGCGAATTCCCCTTTTGATGTTTTTAAAATGAGGGGCGCCGCTGTCAGACCGATTGTGCCAAGCCAGCTTGTTCCTCCTGAATAATACCGATCGCCTTCTTCGGTAGAAAGGGAAGTATCTCCTATGCTTAACACAGGACCGGCAAAGATTCTAAATTTGTCATTTGGTCCCAGGGACAATGTCAATGGCAGGCGAAAAACTCCAAGCGCTCTGTCGTATTCCGGCCTTAATTCAAGACCGAAGATCATTCGCGGCACAAAATCGGCGGCAAGACGAAATTGAGAGGTAAACCCTCTTAATAAATTTTCTTCTTTTAAAAAACCACTCCATGTTGGCGCAAACGCCGCTCCGAATAAGAAGCGGTTACTGCTTTTTGAAGATTTTTCAGGTGAAAGATTGTTTTCCGTACTGTTCCGACTGGTTTGCGGATTTGCCTCAGGAAAAGCGCGTCCTGCGCCGGCAAAAGTCCGTGACCATGATCCTTCATCAAGAGTTGTATAAATTACCCCCGTCCTTGAACCTGTGGACGCAGAGTGAATAAAACGGCGGCCGCCAAGATACAGCGCAACATGTGTTATACTGTTAGACTTGCCTGTTCTAAAAAATAAAAAATCCCCCGGCTGCGCTTTTTCAAAAGAAATTTTCTCGACCCATGAATAAAGCCCCGAAGCTGACCGCGGCAGGCTAACTCCCAGCGCGTCCTTAAAACTAAGATAAATAAGCCCAGAACAATCCAACCCTTTAGGAGTAATTCCCCCGTATCTATAGGGAGTATTTTCGTATTTTACAGCCGCATTAATTACCCTGTTACGGGCATCAAGAAAAGCGCGATCCTTTTCTTCCTGTGATACTGAAATTTCGGGAGCAAGCAAAAATCCTGTTTCAAGAGGGGCCGCAACAAGAAAGCCGCAGGCAAAAAACATCAGCATGGAAGAAAAGAGAAATCTCATATTAGTAATATATCGGTATATTTACCGCAAAACTTGTTTCAAGAGAAACACTGTAAATCTGAAATTATTCCCCACGAAGACTCTCAATAACGGTCATATCAAGACCGGTGATTTCCTGAATGGTGTCAATAGGGATTCCTTTTGCCAAGGCGTTACGTGCGGTAGTTAATAAAGCTCCTTCAATACCTTCCGCCTTTCCTTTTTCAAGCCCATCCTCAAAAGCTTCTTCCCGAACAACTTCCAATTCTACATTATGGTCATATTCTGTTAACAACATATTGAATACCTCCGAGCTATGTGTTTTAAAGAAACCTTTTAAGATATCATTATCTATACAGTATTTTATAGCGGATTTCACAGCTTCATCAAGTAAAATATTTTGCTCCTGATATTTACGAATCTTATCTATGAAAAAACTGTAATTATAAAGGATACCGCATTTTTTCAATATTTCTGTGTTATGCCCCTGGTTTATGTTATATATCTGTACAACAAGATCCATAGGGAAGCAGGCGTCTTCTATCAGCCTCAAATTTTCAACATTCTTAAATGCTTCAGAAAGGCGTAACTCTTTATAGTCTGGAAAAGGTTCGCTGCCGTTGTACAAAACAATGAACTCAGGGCTTGGGATTTTCTCAAGTTTTACTTGATACATTTTTCTATAATCGATAATTTTTTCGTAAACTCGTGCAATATACAGCAGCAAACGAAGCGGCATATTGTTGTTCACAGTTGATTGGTGCTCAATCAGTACAACAAGACGGTTGTCAATAGTGAACGAAATATCGTTAATCTGTTTTTTTATCAGAACATCAGAAAGAGTATTTATATTGATGGGTATATCAGGCGGCAGATTAACACCTTCAATTGCAGAATACAACTCTCTTAAAACATCGGGATTGCTAAAAAGGAGTGAAAAAATACTGTCCTTAAACTGTTTGTTTACGTTCATCTTCGGCTCTCCAAAAAAAGAAATAGATAACCTGTAAAAAGTTATACTTCTTTATGGGTACGAAAGTGTGCGGTTACTTTATCGAAATTAGAAAATTTAATTAAAATTAAATTGATTGTTTTTATTAACAAGATAATGTAAAATCAGCATAATTATTTTTTCGGCCTTTTCGCAAGAGCCTGTTTGAAAACTTCCATAACCGCTTCGGTTCCGTTTCCGCCGGGAAGCAATTCCTCTTCGGTGACATCAATTTCAAAAGGACGCCGCCCTACATGTTCGGGATAATGCGCGTCCGACGAAGTTGTAAGGGGATAACCCATTGTGTCCAGAGGTAAACCATTGCTGACAGGCGGAAGACGGACGCACTCAAGGGCTGACCATGGACCTTTTACAATAATTCCAAGCTGACTGACCATGGAAAAAGCGAGGCGGTCTACATGGGCGGGGATTACAATGCCGCCATACTTACTCACCTTTTCACCAATA
>JAIRUO010000236.1 GCA_031254385.1 Treponema sp.
ATTGGAAAAGAAGACAAAGATAATCTGGAAGTCAAACGAGTGGGGGAGCCCAGAAAATTCGATTTTGAGGCTCAGGATCATGTAAAGTTAGGACAGGATCTGGACATCATTGACTTTGATGCCGGAACAAAGGTGTCAGGCACCAAATTTTATTTTCTTAAAAACGAAGGGGTGTTCCTGGAGCTTGGCCTTGTGCGCTATGCCCTGGACCTTTTGCAGAAGAAGGGTTTTACAGCCTATAGTACTCCTGATGTGGCCAGGGAGGAAATTCTCGAAGGCATAGGTTTTAATCCGAGGGGCGCGGAGTCAAATATCTATACCCTGGAAGGGGAGGGGACTGGTCTTGTTGGTACTGCTGAAATTACCCTGGGTGGCTATTATGCGGATACTATTCTGCCAAAAGAAAAGCTTCCTTTGCGTATGGCCGGGCTTTCCCACTGTTTCCGCCGCGAAGCAGGGGCAGCCGGGCAGTTTTCCAAGGGGCTTTACCGGGTGCATCAGTTTACAAAGCTTGAAATGTTCATCTACTGCCTTCCAGAAGATTCAGAGAAACAGCATGATGAATTGCGGGCCATCGAAGAAGAAATATTTTCCGGCCTGGATATTCCTTTTAGGGTTGTTGACACCTGCACAGGAGATCTGGGCGCACCCGCTTACCGCAAGTGGGATCTGGAAGCCTGGATGCCCGGAAGGGCAAGCCCCCCTTCGAGCGGCGGCGAATGGGGCGAGGTTACTTCAACTTCAAACTGTACCGATTACCAGTCCCGGCGGCTTAATGTAAAGTACAAGGACGATGACGGCAAAAATAAATTCGTCCATAGCCTTAACGGTACGGCCATAGCCGTGTCCAGAGGTATCATTGCGATACTCGAAAATTTCCAGCAGCAGGACGGTTCTGTAAAAATTCCGCCTGCTCTGGTTCCCTATTGCGGTTTTGATATTATTAAAAAAAGGAGTTAGCATGAAACTTTGTTTCATGTTCGATTTAACTGTGCGGCTATGCAGCCGCACAATATAGGAGTTAATATGAAAAAAATTGCTACCGCTTTTATAATAAGTGCGGTTTTTTGTTTGTGGTTCTCTTCCTGTGAAAGCTTAAGAGGCCTATTGCAGGAGCCTAAAGTTTCTTTTAGGACAGTCGATCTTGCGAGCATCAGCTTTAACGGCGTGGACATGATCTGCCGTCTGAATGTTGAAAACCCGAATGCCTTTGACATTCCCTTCCCGGAAATTGAATGGCAGTTTTTTATTAATGACAACTTTTTTATTGGCGGTAAACTGAGCAATGACACTAAACTTAAAAGCCGCAGGACAGTTACTGTGGATGTTCCTTTTAACGTTACGTATGCAGGGCTCTTCAATAGCATTGCTTCGCTCTGGGGTACAAAGGAAGCAGGGTTCCATGTTGCCCTGGGTGTTAGGTTCCCCCTGCCTATCCTGGATCAAAAAACCTATAACATGGATTTTAGAGGGACTATCCCCTTGCTGCAGATTCCTAAAATACAGGGCGGATCGTTCAGCACGGGAAAGATCGATCTTAACGGAGTAGAACAGAACTGGACCTTTACCATAGATAACCCGAATGTTTTCCCCATACCGGTTCCCGATCTTAATTACAATTACACGGTAAACGGCATTCCCTTGATAAGAAGCGGCATTGCCAGCACGGGCCTTATCGCTGCGTCATCTGCAACTCCTATAACTATCAAAGTGGGGGTTCAATATTCGGATATCATTGCGCTACTGGGTTCTTTGGGAAGCGGTACTCAACTAAGTTCCCTGATGAAGCTAGATTCCTCTTTTGCCATACCAGCTATGGAAGGCATAACGAGCAGCTTTGAAATGCCGGCTATACTCCCTGTGTTCCATATGCCCGAAATTTCTTTCCAGGGAATAAATGTTAAGAACATGAGCCTTCTGGGATTAGATTTAGTTATTAACTGGGAAATAGATAACAAAAATGATTTTCCTCTTGACTTGAGCAATTTTAATTATGACCTGATGGTAAATAATTCTCCTTGGGCGCAGGGAACTCTGGCTGCTCCTCCCCGTGCCAATGCCAGGTCAAAAACCGTAATACCAGTGGAGGTTAACATCAGTACCCTTAGCCTGGTTACCCAAATAGCCGATCTCGTCACTCGCGGGACTTCGGTGAATTTTACCACCAGGGGGAGTTTTAACTTTCAGGGTACCAGTGCGGGCCTGGAAAGAACGGGGCTGCCCTTTAGTCTTTCAGGTCTTACCCGGCTGCTAAGGTTATAGCAGGAAACGCCGTTCACCCAAAAGCGGCGCGGAGTTTTTTTAGTTCATCTTTGCTTTTCATGCCTTCGACCGCGCCGGGCATTAAAAGTGAAGCGGCGGCTGCGGCGTTTCCCAATTCAAGCCCGGTTTCAAGGCTTTCTTTTTGGGAAGCTGCGTAAATTGCCCCTGCGCAGAAAGCATCGCCTGCGCCGACCTTTCCCTTGATAGCTTGCGGCGGTACCGGTATTGCGGAAGATTGCGCGTAACAGCCCTTGCTGTCAAAGCCGTAGCCGCCTTCTGGGCAATGGATAACGGCCCATTCTGAAACGCCGCATTTTTTTATTGCCTCCAGGGCCGGCTGTATGTGTTTTTTAATCAGGTTTCCTTTTTTGTCCCTAAGAGTAATGCCCGTAATGTGTTCTGCCTCTACTTCATTAATGATGCAATAGTCTGTGTACTTTAATGCGGGCGGCACCAGGCGTTTGAAGCGGTTTCCGGCTTCGCTGACGACATCAATTGAGGTTTTTATGCCCCTCTCTTTTGCGTGGCAGAGGAGTCTTGCCATTTTTGTGCCGTATTCATCATCTTCCTCATCTAAAGCGTCTAAAACCAGTATGTATCCGATATGGAGAAAGGCAGAGTTGATCTTGTCCCAGTTTATATCATCTTCACAAAAAGTCGCATTTGCCCCACGGTAATGGAAGAAGGTACGCTCTTTGGATATTTCATCCTCCATTACAGCGGTAAATGCGGTCTTGCCTTCGCGTTTAATTGAAGAAAGGTCTATGTTACGATGCATCTTTAATGTGTCAAGAACATAATCGCCTTCCGGGTCTGAGCCCACCCTGCCCAGAGCGATGAGAGGCAAACTATAGTCAATGATCGCCAAATCGCTAATCACGTTACAGAGTGCGCCTCCGGTGCTGCGCCTGATATTGTCCTGTATGGTTGTCAGTTCGCCGTTTTTGGGCAATCCGCGCACGGTGTAGATATTGTCTACGACTATGTTACCCGCAACGCAGATTCCCCTTTCCATATTTTTTGGCTCCGCCTTTAAGTTTTTACAACGACATTTACCAGCTTATCAGGCACTACTATCACCTTTTCCGGACTCTTTCCATCCAGCCATTTCTGAACTCCGCTTAGCCCAAGTGCGGTTTTTTCCAAATCCTCTTTTGAAGTTCCCGCTGCCGCATTGAACTTGTCCCGGATTTTGCCGTTTACCTGAACCATCACGGTAACTTCTTTTTCCGCGCAGAGGCTTTCGTCCCAACTAGGCCATGTCGATTTTGATACTGAGTCCTTGTGCCCAAGTTTCTCCCAGAGTTCTTCACCTAAATGTGGCGCGTACACGCTGAGCATTTGCACAAAAGGCTCCCAAAGCAGCAGGGGAATCTCCTTGAGTTTTGAAAGCTCATTGGAATAGATCATCATGGCGCTGATTGCTGTATTAAAATTGAGCGTTGCAGTATCTTCGCTTACCTTTTTAACAGTCTTGTGCAGCAGCTTTAACATAAGCTCGCCGCCGGCCGCTTCTGTTCCGGGAGCGGCATTAATAAAAGGTCTTTCGCTTAAAGCCCAAACCCTTTCCAGAAAGCGGGACACTCCCACAAGGCCAGCCGTCATCCAGGGCTTGCTAACCTCCAACGGCCCCATGAACATTATGTA
>JAIRUO010000216.1 GCA_031254385.1 Treponema sp.
AACAAGGTCCCTGCAATAATTAACGCAGACGCACACAATCCTGATGATCTAGACGGTCATTATAAAGAAGCCAAAGAAGTCCTGCTGGCTGCCGGCTATGATAAAACGGTACTCTTTGAAGGCAGGAAAAACGGCCAGCCGGTATGGAAAAATGATGAATTGGAAATTAGGAATTAGGAAGGAGGAGCTTTAATTCCTCGTTCCTCACTCCACATTCCTCATTCTTATCGGTTCCGGCGCTCGTCTGCGGTTTTGCACTCGATGCACATAAGGGCGTAAGGTATGGCCTCAAGCCGTTCTTTGGGTATTTTCTTGCCACACTTCATACAAAGGCCGTATTTACCCTGCTTTATTCTGGTAAGCGCAGAATCCATGAGCCTTAGCCGCTTGAGTTCCTGTGAACCGATGGCTTCGATCATCTTGCGGTCGATATCATCGGACGCAATATCCGCCAAATCTTTGGGGTCCATGCCTTCTACAATTTCCTTAAAATCTTCGTTATTTGCAACCAAATTTGAAATAATTTCATTTTTTAAATTAGTCAGGGATTTCTCCATTTTCTCTATGAAATTGTCATCGATCTTGTCCTTCCCTGTTGTCTTTTTTGCTGGCTCTTTTGTCTTTTTCATGATGAATCTCCCGTTAAAAACAGTAAACTGTTATTAATCTGCGTACAATGAAGCAAGAAGCAATAATTGTCAAGGGGTATAAAAACGGCATCTCTGCCGCAACACTACGGGGGGCTAGGATCTGATAGGAAATTAATTGTATGTCCTAAGGCGAAAAAAATTAGCGGCAATAGGACTTGAACCTATGACCGAACGGATATGAGCCGTTTGCTCTACCAACTGAGCTATGCCGCCGCGACGCCGACTGGCAGCGCCTAAATACAATTCTTCTCGGCAAGCGGCCCAAAGGGACGCATGCCGCCGTAGGTAGAAAGGATATACATAATGGAGATTAGTGTCAACCTTCCAGGTTGGCTCTTTTAGGGAAACGATTTACTGCCCGCTAAAAGCGGGTAGACGGGTCAACGGTACGCCCCATATAGAAATGTTTCTATGAATTATTCTTGCGTAGTTTAATTAAAAGGTATATAATGAAATGTGTATAAAATAGTATACATATTGTATTAGTGCCCAAATGAATCTTTTTTACAAAATACCAAGGAGAATTATATGTCTAGGAGTATTCTTGACAGATTTGGTGAAAACGAAAGAAGAGAATTAATTGATAGATTATTAAGAGCGCAAATTGGGAAAAGTTATATTTCTGGGAGAGATATTGACCTACGAATAGACCAAGTGGAAGTTGATCATATCATTGCACTTGATAGAGGTGGGGCAGATGATGAAAGTAATTGGGCTGTAGTTATTGCGAGTGAGAATTCATCGCGATAAATTTATAAAATTAAAAAGAGATTTTACTTTTGGAGATGCACTAAAAGAGTATTTTCCGAAAAGGCTTAACTTCATTTTTGAAGAGAAAGCAGAAAAAATCATCATCAAATATAAGAATGATAATAATGAAACAGTTGAACTAAATTATCCAATTATTATTGATCCGATTGATAAAAAAACAAAATCTTTTGTTGGTATGGTTCCAATAGAAATAGTTGATCATGATGCATCAGTTAACCCTAGATCAATTGTTGACCTAGAACTTATGATTGAAGAATTTTATAATAACAATCCTCAATTATTTCCAAGCCTGGCAATTATTGAAAATGTTGATAATGAGCATAATACAATTATGACTTTTGATGGGCAACACAAAGCTGCGGCTCAATTGTACTTACGCTCAAAATATTTGTTTTTAAGGGTGTTTATCAATATTGAGAAATCAAAAATAAAAAAAACCAATTTGCGTGCACATACTGTTGTGGCACAAATTCATTTCCCCAAATTGATCGAAGATAAAGTTGGGCACGATTTGTTTTTAATTGAATTTGAACCCTTTATTAGTTCAAATAAAACGAAAACAAGTGAACAATTATTTATCAAACAAGACGAAATTAATGATGAATATCGCAAATACTTGAGTAATTTTTATAAATATAATGCCCTTTTTGATAGCAATGGAGAACGGCATTGTATTTTGGATTATGTCGAAACAATAACCGCACGATCAAAAACATATCCAATAAGTTATGATACTCTATCTAAAACATTTCTTAAGATGCTTTATTTAAAACCAACAGAAGAAAAATTATCTGTTAGCATTGATTACAGAAATATTGAAACAGCCAATATTTGGCGTATCATGAATATATTCATTGATAAATGCTTGAAGAATAAATTTGATATAGAAACAGGCATATATAAAATTGAAGATAAGCTAATCTCAGATCCAAATTCTGTTACTGACGAACATCTAATTGCATATAGATTATGCAGACAAGCTGCAATGATAATATGGGTAGAAGAATTTAGAAAATCATTAAGCCTATTTTTAAAGACTAAAATTAAGTTTGATGAAGCAGAATGGAGTAAGGAAAGAGTTTTATGGTCGAGAATTGATGATACTGATTTTGAAGTAATAGGTAAAATGTTTACTGTTATTCGGGATCATAAAATCTGGCGAGAAAAACATAATGCTGAGATTATTTCATCATTGGGTTCTACAAAAATATCGGATTGGAAAAATTTATTATTGAACGGCAAACTTCCTGGAAGAGAAGAAAAATTATTTGATCCTATAAATGACACAGTTATATTTAATAAGGCGATATCAATGTAAAAAAGACAATAAGCTCGCCTAAAAAAGATTGTATATGCGTGTGTCTACAATGCAGACAGGATGATGCTAAAACGGCTCTGAGGCAATGTTCCGGTGTGCACAGATAACACTTGTGAGCTCTTTTTAGGAGTATTTTGCGACTGATATTTTTTACGATTTCTCTGAAAATCCAGCGCATTGCGGCGCAATTACGCATACATCAATTTGCCTTGGGGAACTGGAATAGTGCGGCCTAAAGAAGATGCGGTTTCTATCCATTCATCAATAATTATTTCCGCATTATGAAGCGCTTCCGCATAGGTCTTGCCATCGGCCATGCAACCGGCAAGTTCAGGGACTTCCGCAATATAGGCGTTGTCTGTATCACTCCAATAAATGATGATTTCGTATTTATTCATCTTTTGCCTCCAATCGATATTTTAGTATAAGATCCCTGATCTGTTTTACCTGATAGGCTTTAGCTTTTGAGCCGTCTGGTTGTATATTGATAAGTTCTTCAATACCTTCCTGATCAAAAATATGATGGCTTCCCCGTATACGTTGGGAGAAACCGAGCGCCTCTAAAAGAGTAACCGCTTCAGAAAAATATATTGAGGTATCTTGTCTGCCTGATAAAATTTTCTGTACCAGTTTTTCATGCCTACCCATACGCCAAATATATCATCATTTTAATTCCTCCGATAGCCAAGTCACATAGATATCTGTTATTGAATCTGCCTTGGTAGCACTTAAGCAACACATTTATACTCTTTTAAGGTGTATTTTGCGACTGATATTTCTTACAAAAAGATTAAGTACGCTAATTCTATTGTTGTATATTTAAAGTGTAAGGTATTGTTACATAAAGCGCAGCAATGTCAGGCATCAGATTGGGCTTGTGTAACTTATCTGCGCCTATACTTTTGGTATAGGATTTAAAAATAATAAAAGCCGTCCATTAGGGCGGCTTTTTTATCATACTAACAACCAAATACTATATTTTACGCTTCCCTACATCGCGATCCCCGATTCTGCGGGGGAACCGGCGTAATTTTCACCCAGGTAGCCACGGGGGATTGGTTCGGGGCGCTGGAAGCTGCTGGTCATTTCGTAGAAATTTTTGGTGTCGCAGCTTTTGTAAAGGCCCAGGAGCAGTTCAAGGCCGTGGAAGGCCATCTCCTTGCTGGTACGGGGTTTGCGGTTTTTTCTGAGGGCCCAGGCGAGTTCGGCAGGGCCTATGCCGCGGCTGTTGGCAGAGAAGGCATGGGTAGGGGGCAGCGCAACCGGTTCGGTCTGGCCTTTAAGGATGACTCTGACTTCGCCGCCAAAGGTATTGGGATCGGGCATGTAGAGTATGCCTTCGGTTCCATACATGATAATTTGAGGTTTCTCATTCCCAATGCTGCACGAATTAAACATGAGGGTGCCAAAAACCCCGCTTGAAAACTCAAAGCTGCCCACCACCAGATTTTCTGCCTCTAGTTTAAATTTTTCGCCAAAATTTTCTTTATTGGGAAAGTAGTGCGTCCGATCGGGATTGCGGGTAGTAACAAAGCCGGATACATGCTTTACCGGGCCGAGTATGCTCAGTATGGCGGTAACATAATAAACGCCTACATCAAGTCCAATGCCGCCGCCTGGAAGCACGGTAAAGGGATAGCGCTCTGCAAGAACGCGCGCGTCCCTGTTAAGGACTGCGGTTACGGATGTTATATCGCCAATTAGTCCTGAATCCAAATAGTATCGGGCGGTCTGAATGGCCTGGCCCATAAAGGTGTCCGGGGCATTGCCATAAAGAACACCCTGCTTGTCGGCAAGCTGAACCAGTTCACGGGCCGCTTCTATGGAAAGATCAATGGGTTTTTCGGAATAGAGGTTTTTTCCGGCAGTAAGTGCCTGGCTGCTTACCAGGTGGTGATTTACCGGATCGGTAATATTCAAAACCAGTTCAATGCTCTTGTCATTTAGGATTTCTTCAATCGCCATTTGCCTGATATTATATTGAGTTGCCCGCTTCTCCATGCGTTCTTTGATAATGTCGCAGCAGCCAACCACTTCCAGAATTTCAAAAGCGCAGGTCATATTTTTAAGATAGATGTCGCTGATCATGCCACAGCCTACAACCGCAGTTTTTACTTTCATGACTTTGGGCATAAGTGCTCCTTTATCTTAATCATTATATTAGCTTATGTTCACGAGCCGCAAGATATAAGGTTTTATTCCAGTAATTCAAGGAAATATAGTCCTCCCTCATGCTCTTGCTGTCAATACGGCCGGCCCTAGTTCTGAGCCGGTTAAAAGCCATACTAAGGGCCGATGTACTTCCCTTTCCGGGAATGTCAACTTCCTCCTGAATAAGATACAAGGCATGCAGATAAAAAATATCATTTATATCCCATTCGGAAAGCAAGAAGTTGCGGATCATATTCTCGGCCTTTTTACAGAATTCATCGGCGCGTTCCTGGGAAAGCGAGAGACGGCTCTGCGCCAGTGTCTGATATACGGAAATAAGGCGGTTCTGGAGGCTTTTTACGGGTACTATAATAGCTTCACATTGAGAGAATCCGCTTGCCCAGTCAGGCTGTTCGGTAAAAAAGAAACTGTTATCCTTAATATCAGAATCGGAAAGATTAGCTTCGCATAATTTTACGACTTCTTCAAAATTGCCCATAAGGAAGGCAGCTTCAATCCGGAATGATAACGAGTCATGATTCGACATATCACTATGCCCCACATTAGAAAAATCATGCAGCATACTGCTTTTGCTGAATGCCGTGGATGATGATAAAGCAAGGTAGAACCTGGCTCTGAAAATCCATGCAGCCAGAGTATCCTTGCCTGCCTCTTGCGGGACAATTTCCTTTAGAGATTCAAAAAGTTCCACTGCTTCCCGGTAATGGCCTAACTCAAAACGCAGTCTTCCCAGAAAAAACCGTGAACGGGCAGCCCAGTGAATCCGGCATAATTCTAGGGCAGTGTTTTCTGCATTAATTATCAGCAGTTCCGCCTTGGATAAGTTCCCATACAAAAAATTAGTAACAGCGCCGAAATATGATGCTTTGATTAGTTCATCTTTTTCCCCTGATTTTTGAGCCAGATCAACGGCAAAGGAACTGTAGTCCAATGCGTCATTCATCCGGCATTTTTTTAGGTTAAGGAGGGAAAAGAAACGGTAAGAAGGAAGCGAGCTGTCTTTTAAGTTCTGATTAAGGTACATCAGTTCCCTGACTGATTCGCTGGCGGCGTCAATATCTCCGGCACCCATCCTGTATGAGCTAAGGTTCGCCTGAATCACAGCCTTGTACCCAGAAAAGACAGATGCGGTATACTTTGGCGCGGACTCAAGAAACACTTCCTCAATTTCATGCGGTTTTCGGAAGCAAAGGGCTTTTTGGGTTTTATAAATCCATTCCAGGAACTGAACATTTTCAATTCCGGTTAACTGTTCAAACTGCTTATCAGCTAACGCTTTGTCAATTTCGCTAAAAGCCCCTGATAAAATATCTCCCTTAAGACAGCGGAGTATGAGTGAGGCTTCGGGTTTTGCACCAAGTTCAAAAAGAATTTTTAAAAGATGAAAACAGGGATTGATTCTGCCTTTAAGCTCCCAATCCAAAAGGCGGTTCTTCATCAGCGCTTTGACCTTTTCTTTTCTGTCCCCCGAAAGTTTTTCCGCGGTATTGGTAAAATCACGAATTCTGGGCCTGGGATCCAGCGTGGTATCAATAATCCCCAACTGTGAAAGCAAGTCCAGGGCTTTTTCTGTAACTTGCGGATTTATTCCTTCCTCTTCCAGGATTTGGGAGAAAAGAACAGAAGGAAAATACCGGCCCAGAAGGGAAAAAGTATAGGCTGCTTCCCAGAGCTCGGTACTAAAGTTTTGAGCTTGTCGGACAGGATAATCTGTGGCAGGCAATTCCAGGACACGGGAAAAGATAGTACTCCATTTTCCAATCTTACTTTCTGATTTTCCGGTATTGAGTCCCAAAACATAGAAATCTTCCGTGTTTTCCAATGAAGAAAAAACTTCTCTGAAAATACCGGCTGTGGTTTTGTCCGCTGCCAGGGGATCTTCCAGAATGATTAGCGCCTTGGTATATTTGCGCCGGATAAGCGTCCAATAATTGTTCAATAAGAGAAAGAGGAAGCTTCTTACTTCATCAAAAATAAAAGGTGATATAGGCTCCCGGAGCCGTTCCCGAAACAGTAGTTCCGCTGGAGCATCAAGTTCCTTGAACTTTGAACGGAGTTTGGGGGTAAGGGAATCCGCGAAGCAACCGGGGCCCGGAACTCCAGCTTTGAAACGTATTATCAGGGGAGGCTCGTCCATCATGGCTGCGCAATAATGATAAACCGCGTCCCGCTTGCCAATAAACGCCGGCCCCATGATTAGGGTATTTTTTTCCTTTCCAGCGGCAAGTTTGGATATGATCTTTTCCCTGTTTGGAAAGAAAGAATCATGGCCTGGTTTTTTGAAGGACCTAAAGTCCTTTAGTTCGCCATAACCGCGAATTGAATCTTCAAAAGAACAATAAAAATCCAGAATTTCCCGAACAGCCGCGCTGCACCATATACCGGTATGATTTGAAGCTGCGCCGGACGAAAGGGAGCGGCACAGCCTTTCTACATTCTGTTCTGGTGGCACTGGCGTTTCAGGCTTTTTTACTTCTTCCAGGCTCAAAACAAGAGCATAGCCAAATAATTCATGCCTGGTTTTTTTAAGAACCTTCTCAATAGTTTCCATAAAAATAAGCATATCCAGCCAAAATCCCACTCGGCCGGAATTGAAGGAAGCTTTTAGATGCCCCCGGTTATCCAGAATACGACCGCCTGCGGTGCTGATTCCTTTGGCTACAGCCTCTTCAAGCTGGGCTATAATCTGCGGTTTTGTACGCCTAAGCTGGGATCGAAAGCGAAGGTAAAAAAGCATCTGTACCATTTTTTCATTATTATTCATACTATAAGTAAGAGGTTATCATGGTTTCTGAAAGACTGAAAGGCCGATCCCTTCTAACTTGGCTGGATTTTTCATCTGATGATGTACGGCTGTTTTTGGACATATCCAAACAGGTCAAAGCTGAAAAGCAGCGGAATGAAATTCACAGGCGTTTTACCGGCAAGACCATTGCCCTTCTTTTTGAAAAGCTTTCTACCCGGACCCGCTGCTCTTTTGAGACAGCCTTTGGGGAAGAAGGCGGGCATCCGGTTTTCCTGAGCAGCCAGGACATACACTTGGGGGTCAAGGAATCTCTTGAAGATACGGCCCGTGTCCTGGGGCGCATGTTTACGGCAATTCAGTTCCGGGGCTACAAGCAGGCCACCGCAGAAACCCTGGCCCGCTATTCGGGCGTACCTGTCTACAACGGCCTTACCGATGATTTCCACCCCACCCAGGTTCTGGCGGATATGCTGACCCTGGAGGAAAACTTTGACACTGTACAGGGCAAGAAGCTCTGCTTTGTGGGAGACGGCAGGAATAACGTAGTCAGATCCCTCATGGTGATAGGCTCTAAACTGGGACTTCAGCTTTTCATTATAGCGCCCAAAGACCTTGCCCCTGATCCGGTACTGCTGGCAAAATGCAACGGTTTAGCGGAAAAATCCGGCGGGGAAATTACGGTCAGCACGGACCTGGAAGATGTAAAAGGGGCAGACGCCATTTACACTGATGTATGGGCTTCTATGGGGGAAGAAGGCAAAAGAGAAGAGCGCATAAAACTTCTAAAGCCGTACCAGGTCAATCAGGCCCTAATGGATAAATCCGGCAGGAAGGAAACGATTTTCATGCATGACCTCCCTGCAATCAAAGGCGAAGAAGTAACCGCTGATGTAATTGACGGCCCCAAGAGCAAGGCCTGGGATCAGGCTGAAAACCGCAAGCATACGATAAAGGCAATTATGTTGGCAACGATTAACGGCACTACCGATTAATGATGGACGATATCAAGAGAGGAGAATTACTTAAACTTATTGATGATATTTTCTCTGGTGTCAAAGAAGTCGGTGTGGATGTCAATTATGATGATTATTCAGAAGAAGAGTTGAACTTTATAGATCAGGAGATGTACAGGCTCAACACCATAGAAGTGCGTAAATTTACGAAAATGCTTGAGGAATACGAACAAAAATAATGGTCAGGGGGCAGGATGCCATTAATAATTTTGGTGGCTTCGCTAAATTTGTCTATTTTTTGGCTGCCACTTTCTCCATGTCTACCAGCAAATAAAAAGTATCATCCTCATGCATGAAGGAAATGCACAGTATTCGCGATTGTCTGCCAGGCCATGCAAACGAATGGCCGCTTCCTTTTATGACGGTAGGAAGCGAGATCATGATCTTTTCCCCTCCCGGCACTTCTTTTTTGACATTTCCGGCAATGATGTTGACTATTTCTCCAATGGCATCCACCGCGTCATCATCAAGCTCGGCATGCGAAATCCCTGCCAGCGCATCGGTCACTTTTATGGCGAAACTTTTCTTCATTGCGATAACCACAGCCCCGCGAATATCGCCCGAAAGGCCAATTATTGCCGAGATATCCTGATCAAACCCCAGCGATCGG
>JAIRUO010000108.1 GCA_031254385.1 Treponema sp.
CAGATAGGGGGAACCTTGGTCACAATACGGAAAGTATCTGCTTATTTTACCGTTTTTCTCATGTTATTCATTGGACTCAATGCAGTTTTTGGAGATTCGTCTCTTGAAAATCTGCTGGACAGCGCCCAGATAGCAGCCCTTAGATCTGGAAACCGGCCCACGGAGATTCAGTTCAGGGACTTCATTCCCAGGCTTATACCTAACCACGCAGAACTTAGAAACATGGTTGAAGCAACCAAAAGACGGCTGAACATCAATGTAATGGTAGAGACCTTATTCCTTTTTCAAAAACCGGCAGGAGCTGACAGAAATGGCTGGACTCAGAATGAAGTATCTGCTCTTTATAATGAGATTATTGCCATTAGCAGCTTGCAGGGAATTCAGTATTATTCAGTCAGCCGGGGCGCTATGCGGACTTTTTATGAAACCTCGTCCGTTGTTGACGGGCCTTCGACCAAAAGGCCCCTACCAGACCCTAACTATTGGTATCCGCCGGCGGAGTTGTCCCTTTATGCCCACCAAAAAGATCTGACCTTTGGAGATAATATCTATCAATATACGTACCGTTATTCTCCAGGGGCATTGATCATTACTCAAGAGAATATAACCTCCTTAACCTACGGAATCATTACAGCTGTGGGAAGGAATAACCTTAATTCAATGATCGCTTTGCTTGATGCCGGAGACTCCATAGTCATTTACGCTGTTTCCATGGCCAGGACTGCATCCTTTCCTGGAATCAGGGACAGAATTGGAGACTCCTTTTCAAACCGTGCGGAGGCAGTTCTTCAGTGGATAAACGCTGGCGCGGAAAGGGCTTTTAGAATTACCCATTAGCAGTATATACTGGATCCGGAGGGTATATATGGCTCAAATCGAATCTCTGGGTCCTAATGTTAGACCGTCTCTAGGAAAGTGGATACCTTTAAGTTTTCAGCATGTCTTTGCCATGTTTGGGGCAACCATTCTGGTTCCCATTCTGACAGGACTGAATCCGGCAACTGCGCTTTTTACTGCGGGAACCGGAACCCTGATTTTTATTATCTGTACCGGCGCAAAAGTTCCCGCCTTCTTGGGTTCTTCTTTTGCATTCATTCCGCCTCTAATCGCCATTGCAGGGCCAGGCTCAGGTTTTGGGCTTGCTTATGCTATGGGCGGCGCCATTGTAGCGGGGCTTTTCTATTGCCTTGTGGCATTCATAATTCGTTTAGTCGGAACAAAATGGCTAGACAGGGCCATGCCTCCGGTGGTTATCGGCTCGGTGATAATAATTATCGGTCTTAGCCTGGCACCTGTTGCCATGGATATGGCGATGAATAATAACGGAGATTACAGCCTGGTATACCTTTTAATTGCCGCTGTCACTCTGATTATTACCGTTGTTTCCAATATTTTCTTTAAAGGCTTTTTCAGCGTTATACCCATACTGATAGGGCTTTTTGCGGGCTATCTTTTTACGCTGATAATGGGCTTTATCTTCCCGGCCTTTGCCATCATTGATTTTACGGTTGTAAAAGAAGCCCCCTGGTTCGCCCTGCCGTCTTTTCAGGTTCCCAAATTCGCTTTGGTACCGGTTCTGACTTTTGTCATTGTTTCGCTTGCGACAATCTGCGAGCATTTGGGTGATATGCTTGTAACAAGCAAAATCGTAGGCCAGGATTTCTACAAGAACCCCGGCCTGCACAGAACCCTTGCCGGAGACGGGCTTGCCACTGCCTGGGCAGCGCTCTGGGGCGGGCCGCCTAACACCACCTACAGCGAGAATGTCGGCGTTATGGCGATCACCCGCGTGTATTCCGTGTGGGTCATAGGTGGTGCTGCAGTATTCGCCATAATTCTTTCCTTTGTAAATAAATTTGGTGCGCTCATTCAGACTATTCCTAGCCCGGTACTCGGCGGCATCTCCATGTTGCTCTTCGGGGTAATCGCTTCAAGCGGCCTGCGTACCCTTGTTGAAAGCGGCGTGGATTATAAAGATAAACGCAACCTGACCATTTCTTCGGTGATTTTGGTCATCGGCATAGGCGGCGGCAGGCTTGCTTTTAGTATCACCGGAGATTTTCAGTTTGAACTGGCCGGCATAGCCCTTGCCACGGTTGTGGGGATTATTCTCAACCTGGTTATTCCCGCAAGCAAGACTGTAGCCGCTGTAAAGAGCGAATGAGGAAAAAGAATACCCTTATGGTTATTCCAGGGAGGAAGCTGTAAATGAACAAACCGCTTATATGGGCTCACCGGGGCGCTTCTTATGATGCGCCCGAAAACACACTGGAGGCTTTTTCTCTGGCCCGCGATGTGGGCGCGGACGGCATTGAGCTTGATATTCACTTTTCTAAAGACGGAGAAATAATTGTAGCGCATGACGAAACAGTAGATCGTTGCTCAAGCGGTACGGGCCGTATTGTGGATATGACGCTTAATGAAATAAAGAGGCTCGACTTTTCAAACCACAAACAAGGGTACAGGGGCGTTAAAGCCCCCACGCTTGCGGAAGTGTACGAGCTTATCAAACCAACAAACATGACTATCAACATTGAACTTAAAAGCGGCATAGTGCTTTACGAGGGCATCGAAGAAAAATGTGCTAAACTTACACGCGAGGCAGGAATGAGCGACCGTGTTTTTTATTCATCGTTTAATCATTACTGCCTTATGCAGCTAAAGCAAGTTGAACCCAGTGCGCGTATCGCCCCTCTCTACAACGAAGCGTTAGTCGAACCCTGGCAGTATGCGCTACGCATCGGCGCCCAGGCCATTCATCCTTTCTATCCTACAATGGCTACGCCTGATATGATGGCAAAGCTCGCCGAAACAGGCGTTCTGTGCAACCCCTGGACTGTGGATGACGAAAAAGCCCTTGGCTGGATGGCCCAGCTTGGCGTAAATGCGGTTATAACAAACAGGCCCGACCTTGCGGTGCGGGTATTCAATAGTACGCAAAAATAAGGATGGGTTATTATGGATAAATTAAAACTGGACTATAAAAAGACATTTTTTATCGGGTTTGGATTTTTAGCATCTTCCATCGCCTGGTCTCTGTATAACGCCATTGTGACACCCATGCTGGAAGAGAACTATGTGCCCCAGATCGTTGCAAAACTCGGCCTGACCGGCGGAATCCTCACAACGCTGACCGGCATAATAATGACAATCGATAATATTTTCGGCGTGATTTTTCAGCCTATCTTCGGTGCGCTGAGCGATAAGACGCGGACAAAAATCGGAAGGCGTATGCCTTATGTTACTATAGGGCTTCCTGTCTGCGCGGTACTCTTTGCGCTAATTCCGCTTATGCCGTCTCTAGGACCCTTTATGCTCGTACTGATTGCATTCAACTTTATCATGTCGATCTGGCGTGCGCCAGTTGTCGCGCTAATGCCTGACCTTACCCCTTCGCCCCTGCGCAGCCAGGCCAACGGCGTCATTAACCTGATGGGCGGCATCGGCTCAATACTGGCGTTCCTAGTCGGTGGTCGCCTGTCCGACCTCTGGGAGCCCGCCCCATTCTTTTTCAGTGCGGCTGTAATGCTGCTCGCGCTGGTTATGTTGCGCATTAACGTCAAAGAGCCACCCGGAGAGGCTGCCATAGAGACAAAAGAGCTGGGCGAGGAAGACAAGTCTATAGGGGAGTTGCCCCCAGAAGAAAAAAAGGCCAAAACGCGCTCGCTCATCTTCCTGCTTCTGGCAATTTTCTTCTGGTTCAATGGTTACAATTGCATAGAAACTTATTTTACTACGTACGCCGTCAAATCGCTGGAGGTAAGCGAGGGCGTGCTGGTAAGCAAGGGGATGGCGACCATGATGCTCGCTTTCTTCTCGGTAACCTTCGTTGCGGTCGCAATACCTGCTGGCCTGCTGGCCAACCGCATCGGCCGCCGCAAGGCAATCCTTATCGGCTTGCTTGGTGTTACGCTGGTCTTCCCCGTGCTGATCCTTGTGAAAAACCTCATGCTGGTACGCGCCATGCTGCTTGTCGGCGGCGCATTTTGGGCCTTTGTAAATATCAATTCGCTGCCCATGGTCTTGCAGCTCTGTACGCATAGAGATATAGGCAAATATACCGGCTATTATTACTTTTTCTCGTTCTCGGCATCAATCTCTGCACCCATTCTAGCCGGCCTGCTTAGAGATATTCTTGATGATTACGGCAGTATATTCATATACGCTGGCGTGGCTTTCCTTATCGCACTGTTGTGTATGCTTGTCGTCAAACACGGCGATCTGCCCGCGCAAAAGCAGACAGCGACAGCAACGGAAATTCTTGACCAGATGGATAGTTAATAGGGAATGAGCGAGAAAGCGCAAAAAAAACCAGGCGGAAGGCTGTGGCTTCTGGGCTTCCTTATTATTCTGTTCTGCCTTAGCGGTGCCGTAGGCGGCCTTATTACTTCCCTGGCCTTTGATTCCAGCGATGAAGAACCTGTGGGGACTATTGTTGCAAGCAATAATGTCGTCCAGCGGCGTACGGCGAATCAGGAGATATGGGAAAGGCTGACCGTTGGTTCGCCGATATACGAAGGAGATACGATTCGGACAGCGGATCTTTCCAGCACAACTCTTTACATAGATCGCAATAGCATTGACCTGAATGAGAAAACGTTCATACGCATTCAGCGTTCACAGGAAGACGAAGACGCCGTTCTCATTTATCTTGATGAGAGGTCACTTGGATTTACTGAGATAGGCGAAGCAGACGGCTATTATGGGCCAATGACAGAAACAGTAATAAAGAACATCCAGGCTTCTATCGGTTTTGAATCCGATGGAAAAGTAAATAGAAATTTATTGACTTATATTTTTGATGATAGCAACGCTTCCTCCCTTCGAAATATAAGCAATGTTGGAAATACAGTGGTTGCAGATAATAAACAAATCGCTCAAAGTGCCAGTCATTTTCTTTATGCTACTGAAAATAGCGGTATAACCATAACAGGATATACGGGAGAGCTTACAGATGTAATAATCCCTGCAAGTATAAATGGGTTGCCTGTTGTTGCTATTGGAGATCGTGCGTTTTCTTATAATCAACTAACCAGTATATCATTGCCTGGCGCCCTTACTTTTATTGGACCTTTGGCGTTTTATGGAAATCCATTGACCAGTGAAGTTATTCCAGATAGTATTAGGACCCTATATGACAATTCTTTTGATACATGGTACCTTAAATAGGGGAGATTTGACATGAATAAAAAAACCAAAACCGCATTGCCCATCTTTCTTTGCTCTTTTCTCATTGCTCTTTGCTCATTTTCCTGCACCCCCAAAAACCCGGAAACCGAAAAAGTAACGCAAACCCCAACGGAAAGTGAGACAACCGTAGTCCAAGTGCAAACACCATCAGAAGTCAGGACAACCGAAACCCAATCACAAACACCATCGACAAATTTACCAAATTTGTCGACACAGGAATTTACCTTTCCGCCCCAAATAAACTTTTTTCAATATTCAAAATCCACAGGTTCGCTTTACGATTTTCCTAACACAAGGATATGGGGTTGGTCAAACACAGGAAAGATTGCTTATTCTATCGAACGACATATTGACGGGAGAGGCGGGCAAATAATTAACTTTGTTGTCCTTGACCTAATTACCGATGAGATAGTTTTCCAATTAAATATGGATTCGTTTGATCACAATGATGCTACTGATGAAGCCCTATATGATTTCTATAGGGCTACTATATCAAACGCTTTTGAGACACATGACATTATTGGGCAAAGAACCGATTTTTTACAGTTTCCAATCAGAAAAAATAATATGGTGTACAACAGCCAGATTATTAATGTCGAGCAAAAAGAGGATGAATATGGTTTTTTTGAAAATCTTGTAGCAAAGTATACAGTTGAAGTTACAGCGGATAATAAAAAAAAGATAATCGGCATTTTTGAACCTGTTAGCAGAATGACCAGTGATGTATATGTTTGCGGTTATGTTTTAAGTCCGTTTGAAAACAGAGCCTTAATTGTTGTTGCAGAAGAGTTTTTTGCATTTGAAGGAAATGAGGTAACGTATAGATTTAGCGGTTGTCATTTGGGAGTGGGTTTTAATTGAGTGGTGACGCTTTCATGTGCGTTAACATCGTTAACGCACACTCACTGACGATTCTAACCGCTTATAAATGTCTTAGGCTTTATACCCGCATTTTGGACACACGCCGTTTTCGTTTAACGCAATTCCACATAGCGGGCAACGTGCTTTCATCTTTTTAGGCTCGTATACTTCTGTTGCGCCGTTTACTCCGCTTGTAAACGTGATCTTAACGATATTCAGCTTATCCTTTAGCAAATCGTAGACGATTTTGATCATTCCCTCAACGGTCATTGTTTCTTTGGTAACAACCAAGCGACATTCCGGATAAGCTGTAGCAAGATCTGTTTTGAAAGCAGGACCTTTTTGCTTATTTGTTGGGGTGCCGTTTTTAATGCCTTGTGTTTCATACACTGCAAGAATTGCAGGAAGCAATGGATCATCTTCCCGTAGGACAAGAGCGTGGTCAAAGTTCTGCAAGACATCCCAAGCGGTTTTTTTGATTTCATTGCATGGGAATACCATATTGACACCCGTGTTGATGGTATCTTCAACCTCCAGAGTCAGTATTCCAGTATGCCCGTGCAAATACTGCGCTTCGCCTTTAAACCCATAGAACCTGTGTGCATATTGCAGATCTAGTGTTGTAAAACTCTTCATACTTAAACTCCTCTTTCGTTAGTTTTAGAATGAAACTCACTCTAATTTAGTAATATACACAAAAAAGATATAAATGTCAATATCATCTGTTAGACTAAACATATCTATTTAATAGTTTGAGCAAAAACACCGTTCCATTCTTTTGGTGGAGGATTATTTTTATACTGGAGGCAGCGATTCAGCATAAGACGGCTTGGCGCATCATTCGGCTGGTATTTTATTACTGCGTTAAAATAACTCAATGCTTTTGACCAGTTTTGATTAAAGTAGTATCGCAACCCGATTTCGTAATATTCATAAACTTTCTTTTGCCCTGTAGTTGTATCATCTTTAGAAGAAATCAATTCGTATATATTCATTCCCCCAGATCGTCCTAGAAAAGAAACACGATCTAAAAGACGGAATTGAAAAATGTCCTTGCACTCTTTATAGGTACTTTCGCTTACGATAATTTCAGTCCTGTATACTTTATTCATCCCCTCAAGCCTGCTTGAAACATTTACAGTATCGCCTATAATTGTATAATTCAATCTTTCCTTATAACCCAAATTTCCCACAATTACATTGCCGGTATGTATACCAATACGGGTTAGGAATGGAACTTTCCCTTTACTATTCCACTGTTGGAAAAGGCTACGCAGGTTGTTTTGAATAATGATCGCGGTATGGCAGGCTTTTTCAGCGTGGTTTTCCATCGGTACAGGGGCACCCCAAAAAGCCATTACCGCATCGCCAATATATTTATCAATGGTTCCCTTATTCTCCAGAATGGTTTTAGAAACGCTTTCAAAATAAACACAAAGATCCTGAACCAGTCTTTCAGGGTCCATTTTTTCCACGATAGAAGTGAACTTGGTAATGTCGCTAAAAAAAACTGTCAGCTTCTGCTGTTCGCCGCCCAAATTTGCGCTGATGTTTTTGTTGATAAGCTGGATTACTAGATCAGCCGGAACATAACGCTTAAAATTGTTAAAGAGACTGCTTTCTTCGTATACAAGAATTCCATAAATAACAATTATAAGTAGCAAAAAAGCATAAGGCACATACCAGAACAGCGGCTGGACAGCGTTACTCAATAGAAGCATATCACGCAGGCTAGATACAGAAACTATCAGTGTAGTAAACAGCAGCGGGACAAGCATGTAATTCTTTTTTATTATAATGGAAATAACCGGAAAGATAATACAGAGCAATAATAATGGTATTATATTAATATTGGTAATAAAAGAAAAGGCAAGACTTACTGCATACTTGTCTTTTTGAAGAGCCACATAAGCTGCGCAAGCAATACTATATATGATGATTCCTGTAACAATATATTTTTCTTTTTTTGGGAAAAGCCCTGACGATTCTATAATATATAGAGAATAGAAACCAAAACAGAACAGTTGACAACAGCGTGTTATTTTTACAAGCACAAGATAGAAGCTTGAGTCATAGGAAAAACCTATATTGGCATAGGCAAGGGCAAAAGACATAGATAATAACGAGAAAAAGATATATTTTTTATCTTTGAATCCTCTGGAAATAAATATACCAAAATGGTATATTGCGACAAGTATGGCAAGAAACTGTGCTGCCATTACCAAATAAACATTTAATAAATTTTTGAAAAACACTTTGGACGCATTATCCCTATATTCAGCTATCGAAAGCTCTGGCAGCGAGTTAGTTTCATACATCGGGAAAACTTCGATAACAATGCTGTTCTCTTTATTATAATAAATTAATTCCCCTGCAATAGGCACATCAGTCGCCACTTGTTCGCCGGTGGAATAGACTCCGGTATCAGCTTCCTGCCTAAGCCCCTTTTTATAAATTACAATATCATTTATACGGATAATCACTGGCATATCAAAACGGTTGATGTAGAGAGTAAGGTCCTTATCTTTAAAATCTTCTGATATGGAAAAGAAGGTTTTAAACACATGGTAATTATCGCCGTCTTTATTATTGACGAGTTTTTCCCTGTTATAAGGCACAAAACCCGGCAGATTGAAGTTGGATGCGGTCATCCTCTCCCTGTCAGAATTCCTGCCTGAATAAATAACAAAGTCCCCGATATCCAGCCTGGCCATGCCGGGAACAAAATCATTAGAAGCAAAAGCAACGGAATTTGCCAAGGCAAGCAAAAAAAGCAAAGTTGATATTTTTTGTAATTTCATATTATTACCCTAATTTTCAATAATTCATCTTCTGTTAAAAATCCTTCCGCTGCTCCCTTTTCGCCTATCTTATATGATGCGAATATTTGTGCCTTCTCTATAGAATAATATATATCTTTTGTCTTATTATAAAGATATATAAATGAAGAAAACAGAGCATCCCCCGCGCCTATTGTATTTACTATTTTTCTTGTTCTTACTGCGGAGTATCGTTTTATTTCATTATTTTCCCTTGAATAAATTAATAAACCATTTTCTCCCATCCCTATCACAATAATTATATTTTTATATTTTCTTTTTAATTGTTTAATGAAATCTTGTTCTTCTCCCAATATTTTTTCGTTGCTTAAAAATAAAATATCTGCATATTCCATAAAATCCTTATTATAGGCATCGTTTATATCATTGATCACGTGGACATCGCTTGCAATTAATTTTCCATGTTCTTTTACAATTTTTAAAAGGCCCCTGGAATAATTTATGTTGCACAGTATTGCCACATCTATTTTGTTTATTACCTCGTCAATTTTTTCAATTGGATATTTTGTTTCCTGTATGTCTTTTAGATCCAAAATTATTTTTCTTTTGTTTTCATTATATAATATAATTGACTGTGAAGTCGCTTTTACTAAAGGCAGTACATATTGAGTATTTATTCCCTTGTTTTTGAGTTCGTCAAAAATAACATTCTTGTATATATCATTGCCTATTATAGAGAATATCGTTGGATTTCCTCCCAATATTTTTATGGCACTGCTAATATTATATCCAACACCTGCAATTGTACTATTTACTCCAAAAAAGTCATAATCTACAGGAGTATAAGCTATAGGAAAATCATCTATCTTAACAGTTATCTCAATATTAATATGACCAGAAACTAAGATATTATTCATTATTTCTTATATCATATTGTTTATATGTATGGTAGATTTGTTTGACGTAGATAGGAACAATGGGTATATTATGGAAGGGTGGAAAAAGGCTTATTATGAATAAAAAGCTTCTTTTGCTTTCTATTACCGTATTGCTCTGCGGCTGCCAGGGGCCAGCAATTGGCACTTTAGCCGATTACAGGGGCTTTGAGGGTATGGAGCTTGGCCGGAACTATGGCTCCCTTTCAGATGTTCCTACATACCGGACTTATCTTAACGGATTTAAGGATGCTAGGGCTTCTAATAAGGTGCTAGAGATTCCACTTGGCAATATATGGACTGAGTCTGACCTAGTGGATTATGCGGACAGGGAAGCAGTGTTGTCGGACAAGTCAAATGATAGCATAGAATTCACCATTATAATAGAAGAAAGCGCATTATATCAGATAGAGATAGATTATTATTTGCTTCCCGGATATTCGAATTCAGCAAGGAGAGTGCTCTATATAGATGGGGAAGCCCCGTTCGTAGAAAGCGGCGACTTGGTTTTCTACCGGTATTTCAAAGATGCTTACGATCCTATCATTAACAGCCTTGGGGACGAGACCAGGCCGTCGCAGGTGGAGATACCCGGCTGGAGAACCGCGAGTCTGACGGATACTTCTGGGTTGCATTTACAGCCATTCAGCTTTTACCTGGAAGAGGGCGCTCATACCATAAGGCTTGAACATACCCAGGTGGATATGTACATATCCGGAATCAGGCTGAAAGCGCCCGAACAAATTAAGTCATATCAGCAAGTGCAGGCGGAATACAAGGCTAAGGGGTACAGGTCAGTACAATCCGAGGAGATCGTTTTCCAGGCGGAATCTTATGCGATAGAGAAGAACGACCCTACCCTTAGGCGCGAGGCTGACGGAGATCCGCTGGTGCAGCCGGCATCGACTACTACCCGCAAGCTTAACGTCATGGGAGGGTGGAGATGGCGCAAGGGCAATCAGAGCATTACCTGGGAATTTACGGTTCCACAAGACGGCTTGTATAAGGTGGCGCTGTATGTAAAGCAACAGTGGAGCGGCGGGCTTCCTTCGTTCCGTCAGATCGCGATAGATGGCAGGGTACCATTTGAAGAACTCATGAATTATAAATTCGAATATGATACCAGATGGAAGCTCCATGTATTGGGAGATTCCGATAGCCAATATGAGTTTTACCTGACCAGGGGCAAGCACACCATTACCATGACGACAAAATTTGGACCTATATCGGAGATTATAGAATCCATAAACATTGATACGCAGGTTCTGTCGGATGCAGTACTGAGCATAACCATGCTGGCGGGCAGTACCCCAGATCCGAATTATGATTACCGTTTCTTTGATAGGTTGCCTGAGCTAAAAGAGATGCTTGAGTATCTGTCAAACAGCATGGTTCACAAATACTGGCTGGTGTCGGCATTTACGGACGGCAATAACGCCATGGCCAATAACTTCCTTACCATCCGGGCCCAGCTTGAGAAC
>JAIRUO010000162.1 GCA_031254385.1 Treponema sp.
GTGAACCTGCTCTGTATGGACACCGAGGTTTACTCCAACACCGGCGGCCAGATGTCCAAGGCCACCCCGGTAGGCGCAATCGCAAGGTTCGCGGCGGCTGGCAAGGAAATCGTCAAGAAGGATTTGGGCGCAATTGCCATGAGCTACGGCTATGTGTATGTGGCGAAGATCGCCATGGGCGCAAACATGTTGCAGACCATCAAGGCCATACGTGAAGCCGAGTCTTACGATGGTCCGTCCCTCATCATCGCTTACTCCCACTGCATCAACCACGGCATTGACATGAGCAAAGGTCTGGATCAGCAGAAGGCAGTGGTAACATCCGGCCTCTGGCCCATCTACCGCTACGACCCCAGGCTCAAGGCCCAGGGCAAGAACCCCTTCCAGCTTGACTGTAAGGACCCCACCACCAGCCTTGAAGACTTTATGTACAAAGAAGTGCGGTTCAAGAGCCTCAAGGCCGCCGACCCTGCTCGTGCGGATGCCCTGCTTGCCAAGGCAAAAGCCCAGACCGAAAGGGTGTGGAAAGAGTACAAGTATTTGGCGGAAAGGCCGTTCTAAGGAAAGTCGTTTAACCTGAATGACAAGCCCGGGCGTGAATGCGTCCGGGTTTTTTTGTGCTATCTCCTTTTTTAACCACGGATTTTCACGGATTGGAACGGATTACACGGATTGAAGAAATATATAATCCTCTTAATCCGTGGCTAAAATGGGGATAAAGTTCTGCTTTATATTTTATTATTTATAACTTTTGATATTAATATCTCTTCTATATTTCTTCTTCCATCCAATACAAATAATATAAATGCCTTTTTGTTATCTTCGGATATTTTATAATATATTTTCCATGGACTGACAATTATTTCATATACGTCTAATATACCAATATCTTTAAGCTCTTGCGCCAGTTTTGTCCTCATTTCTTCAATTTCTAAATAATCGACTTCTTTTATTATTTTTCTATAAATATTCTCTGCGACATTATCGCCATAATGCTCTCTATAATAATCAATTATCTCATTTATTGAATCAATGCCATCCTGAGTCCAACTTATTTTTCTCATTATTTTTTCACGCTTATTTTTTCTTCAAACATCCTTTTTGCATCTTCATGAGAAATTAAGTTCCCATTTTTTATATCCTTTTCGCCAAAACTTAATAACTTTGCCAAATTAATTGCATTTAGCGTTTTTTGATAGCTTATTATATCAATAATAACTGCTTTTGCTTCGCCATCACGAGTTATGACAATAGGAGACCTCGAATTTTCCACATAATCCAAAATTTCGATGCTATGATCCTTTATATAAGAAATTGGCTTCACATCCTGAGCTAAATTTATCATAAAAACCCTCCAAAACATCAATCTAACTCAATTAAATCATTATTTTTTCGTTTGTCAAGCTAGAAACGCAAAGGTGTTAGTGAATTTTCCGATCTTTGCGCCTCTCCTATGTTTTCTTCTTTCTTCTTCAATCCGTGTAATCCGCTAAAATCAGTGTAATCCGTGGTTAAATAGGATACGTTTCCGTGGTTAAATGGCGATTTTTCTTCAAAGAACGCTCTGAAGAAATTGCCGTGTCCTGTCGTTTTCGGGATTGGAAAAAATAGCTTCCGGGGAGTTTATTTCCAGAATTGCTCCATCGCACATAAAGACCACCCTGTCTGCGGCTTCCTTGGCAAAGCCCATTTCGTGGGTAACAACCAGCATGGTCATCCCTCCTTGGGCAAGGGTCTTCATTACAGCCAGCACTTCGCCTACCAGTTCTGGATCAAGGGCGCTCGTAGGCTCGTCAAAAAGCATGATATTGGGTTCCACAGCTAGGGCACGGGCAATGGCAACGCGCTGCTGCTGGCCACCGGAAAGCTCGGCAGGGTAGGCATCGAATTTGTCCCCCATGCCCACCCGTTGAAGGAAGATCATTGACTTTTCCTTGGCTTCTTCAAGGGGAAGTTTGCGCACATGAACTGGCGAAAGCATCACATTTTCAAGGGCGGTCTTGTGGGGAAAGAGGTTGAAGCGCTGAAATACCATGCCCACTTCAAGAAGTATGCGGTTCCTTTCCTTATGATCCATTTTGACGCTGTTGATTCCGTTTTTGCAGTCAAAAAGAAGATTGTCCTCTATAAAGATTTGGCCTTCGTCAATGGTCTCCAGGCGGTTAAGAGTACGAAGATAGGTGGACTTCCCAGCCCCAGAAGGCCCGATGATGCAGACCACTTCCTTCTGCTCCACGGTCAGGGATACGTCTTTTAGCACCGCAAGAGGCCCGCGCCCCCTCGAGCCGTGAAAGGTCTTGTATATCCCAACAGTTTTTATCATCGACATTTATAACCTCTACTTAGTGCGGCTGAATAGCCGCACATTTATATCGAACATGAAACAAAGTTTCATGATGACTCTACTCATATACGGAATACTTCTTTTCCAGCTTGTTGAAAACAAAGGTAAAAACCGCTGTGATGACCAGATAGAGAACCATAGCCGGAACATAGACCAGGGCGGAACGGGTCGAGCCTTCAATATTTCGCGTAACTTTTATGATGTCGGTTAGGGCTATCATCGACACCAGGGAAGCGTCCTTTAACATCATGATAAATTCGTTGCCCACAGGCGGTATGAGCCGCCTGATAGACTGGGGTATTATCACCAGCCGCATGGTCTGGGCATTAGACAGGCCCAGGGCGCGGGAGGCCTCGAACTGACCCTTGTCGATGCTCTGAATCGCCGCACGGATGATCTCCGCACAGTAAGCGCCGCAGTTAAGGCTGAAGGCGATAAAGGCATAGATAAAGCGATCCACCTCTGCGGTCCCCGTTTTAATTACGAACACTTCAGACATCATGGGCAGGGCGTAGTAGATAAAGTAAAGCTGCATCAGAAGCGGGGTGCCCCGGAAAAAGAAAATATAGGCGCAGCAAAATTTATTGATGATGATATTTTTGGACATCTTCCCTAGGGCAAGGAAGAGGCTCAATATCAATCCTGCCGAAACAGCCAGGATCGTTAGAGTAATGGTTATCCTGGCCCCACTCAGAAGGGCGGGAATCCAGGAAAGCATTCTTTGTACTGTTTCCACTTTTTGCCGGGTCGCTGTAACCATGTCCATGCCGAAAACACTTTGCGATATTCTCAGCATGGTACCATCGGCAAATAATTCATCCAGGGCCTTGTCAATGGCCTGTGTAAGTGCATCGTTCCCCTTCTTCATACAGATGCCAAAGTGTTCAGGCTCTGAGCTTTCCCATACCACTTCAAAGGGGCTGTTTGCCTGACTAATGTACTCGTTAGCCACCAGGAGATCCGTAATAATTACGTCCACCCGGCCCAGCCTGAGTTCGTCAAAACAGTACATCACCTTTTCGTATTCAAAGACATTGAAGTTCAAACCGGAGGTGCGAAGATCCTGCATATAAAAATCCGATGTGGTTTCATCCTGATAAGTCACATTAAGACCCGTACATTCCCTTGGGGACCTGGCGCTAATGCTGGAACCCTTAAGAAGTACCATAACCA
>JAIRUO010000184.1 GCA_031254385.1 Treponema sp.
TCCAAAATGATCTGCTCGATCACTTCTGGAGACAGGTATTGGCTAAAGGCGGATTTTATAAACCGTTTCTTGCTGCCTTCTGTTACGTAATTGTAAACCGATGTCGTAATAAAGGCAAAAATAATTGCGAATAACGGGGCCGCCATTGGCATCCAGAGACAGGAAAAATGATAAGTCCCAATTGCGACCACGGCAAAGACCGCAAAAATTAAAACCGTGCCGCTTATGGAAAAGACAATGCGCTGACTATAGAGCGATAAAACAACAATAAGAACTACAGCGAAGATAATCAGCAGCACATTCAACCAGACCGGGCTTTCGCGTATAAAATCCTGCCCCAGTACATTATCCAGCATGGTTATGTGCATTCCGATTCCGGCATATACCGAATTTATGGGATTGCTGAATATATCGAATAGCCCCTGAGCATAAAGCCCAAAGAAAACATATCTGCCCTCAAAATCTTCAGGGAAGATAGTGGGAACTTTTCCGTTCTTATAATCTTCCGCGCTTTGAAGCACTTCCCATGCCCAATAAGGATTGTAACGATCCAATGGACCCTTAAAACGGAGTATGCTTCTTCCGTGCTTATCCACAGGAATAATGCGATCTCCCCATTCTATGGCCCTATTTTTCTCATTAAATGTGATTTGATTGCTTGCCCCCGAAATAAGAAGAGAAGCTGCGGAAAGGCCGGGCACTGCTTTCCCATCAAAGATTGAGAAAAGGTTGTTTCTGCGGAAAATATTATCGGAATCGGCCCATCCGGTTACATTGCCAATTATCCTGGCAGAATTCCGCAGTTCATTAATTGGGAACTGAGCCCTCATCCTTCCCGTTGATTCCACGTTTTGGTTCAGTTGTTCATATACACTAATCATGCTTTCAAATTTGTGCAATTCAAAAAGCGGCTTATTAAGATCATTTGGCCAGGAATCGGCGTTTCCGGTCTGGGAACTGAATACTACGATTTGAGCGATTTTGCCATAACGGGATGCGGCTTCCGCAAAGGCCCGGTCATCTTCTGCGCCATACACAGAAGGCTCCGAATAGATAACATCAAAGGACATGGAAGCAGCGCCCCCAAGGGCTATATAATCTATCAGTTCGGCGTAAGCAGCCCTGGGCCAAGGCCAGCCCCAACCCCGTTCTCGCCATGCCCAATCAAGGCTGTCCTGGTCCAAAAATACGGGGATAATATCATCAGAAGTCCGTAAACTGGGGGCGGAAATATTTACTCTTAAATCGTAGAGTTTATATTCCAGGAAATCCAGCAATCCGCCAAAATATGCAAGGAGCATAACAAGGGAGAGGGCTCCTGCTATTACAAGGGCGGCCATGCTTTTTTTGAATGTCTCGGTTTTCATTTTCATAATATGCTTAGGTATTATAACCCAATTGTAAAATCTGCGCTAGTATATGTGCCGACACAAGAATATGCTTTTGACCTACACTTAATTGACCTTTTCTTTCTATAAAATTATATTTTAGCTATGAGAGACCGATTCAAGAGCTTTAACACCGGAAGAGCAGTTTTTTTACTTGTAGCGCTGATAGCGTTTTTTCTTACTGCCGTAGCTTTAAGAACAACAGCTTCGGTAATTCTGCCATTTACGATTGCCCTGCTCTTTGCCCTGGTAATAGGTCCTTTGGTTTCATTAATGGCAAAAATCCATATCCCCAGGGTTATTGCGATATTACTCGTTGTAATCACGGTAGTTGCCGCTCTGGTTTTCATCGGGGTACTGCTTTTTGGTTCAGGCCGGGCCATCTTAAGGGTTTATCCCCGGTATGAAACCCGGCTGACGGAGATTTATCTGTGGGTGGGCCAGTTTTTTGATATTTCCTATAATGATGAACTGTCATTTATACAGAATCTCTGGTACCAGTTAGGAAGTCAAATCCGCCTCTTTACTTTTCAATTTTCCAATTCCTTTTTTAATTTTATCAAAGATTCAGTTATTGTAGGAATCCTCATGGTGTTCCTGCTGGTGGAGTCTGTTTTTTTCAAGGAGAAACTAAGCGTCGCTTTTGAAGGGAAATGGGCCGGCCAGATAGGCAAAATTAGTACTGATATTGTGACCCAGGTTTCTCGTTATCTTTCCATCAAATTTATTATTTCCGTTGCAAACGGCATTATTATCGGGGTTTTGCTCCATCTTGTGGGTGTGGAATTTGCCGAAGTCTGGGGGCTAATCCAGTTTATACTGAATTTTATACCTAGCCTGGGCAGCATAGCCGTAGGAGTTCTGGTTTCGCTATTTTCTCTGGCTCAATTCTGGCCTGAACCTGTCCCTATTATTCTGACTATGGTCATTATGATTGGCATTAATATGATCATTGGGTATGTATTAGAGCCCAAAATAATGGGCGACCGCCTTGGGCTTTCCCCTGTTGTGATTCTTGTATCGCTTTTGATCTGGGGCTGGATCTGGGGCTTTGCCGGAATGATCCTTGCTGTTCCCATGATGGTTATCATCAAGATAGTCTGCGAAAATTTTCCTGTACTGGAACCGATCTCCATACTCCTGGGATCGCGGCGCTCGGTTCTTGCTAAAAAAGCCGAATATGAAGAAGCGGCAGGAAAAGAAACTGAGGAGAGGTCGAAAGAGCAGTAAATTATGAAGAAACGGATCATACTGTTAATAATCCTTGCCGCAACAGTTATCTCCGCTTCTTGCGATAAAAAGGCGGACAATGAGGAATTAGCCCAGCCTGTTTCAATGGATCAGTTTGTTTTGGAACTGGCATCCGGCGGAACAGCTATCAATGCTGTGCTTTTGGCAAATGATGCTGCCATTGAAGCTGCCTTTACCCTTGATTACCGCCCCCAGAAAGCAGAAGCCATTAACGAAGCGGAATCCTTAAGCGCGGAGGCTCTTGCCGGCGGGGCCACAGGTTCTGGGCAGGGAACTGTGCTAGGCGGAGGCCTGCGCAGATTAACTGATTATCAAACCGTTTATTTTAATCCTACAGAAGAAAAAAGCAGAATCGAAGCGATCAGGCTGGCCCAGGAAGCGGGACGACAGGGGCAACTTGAAAACGCGGATGCCGGCCCTCTTACGGTAATTGACTGGGGCCCCAGGGGAAATTATTCATCAACTATACAACGGCCTTCTATATATGTGATCTTTTCCCAGCCTATGGTCGCCCTGGCAAGCCTGGGCGAGCAGAGCAATTATTCTCCGGTGGTGAGCATCAGCCCGGCCATTAAGGGGACTTTCCGCTGGTATGGAACCGGCTTTCTGAGTTTTGAAGGGGAGGAACCCTGCCAAAGCCAGCAGACCTATACCATCACCGTTGCAGATAACGCAAGATCAATGTACGGTACGGTTATTTCCGGGGATAGGACTTTTACCTTTCTTACCGAGACCTTGAGCATAAGAAGCGTAAACCCCGGCGAGGAGTTCAGGAAAACAGCAGGCTTCAATTTCGACAACCGCAACGTACCACCAGAAGCGGCAAGGCAGATCAGCCTGGAATTTAATTACCCGGTGGAAGCCTCTGACATAGGCCAGTATCTGGAAATAAGCGCCGGAAATGTGCGTAGGAATTTCACCCTTAGGCAAGAGACCGAATACAAAGTAATTGCCAGCTTAAACGATCCGGTGGGTTTTGAAACCCAGGTGACTATCACCCTAAAGAGCGGGGCGAAGTCTCGCGGCGGGAGCCGTGGAACCGAAGCAGACAGGAGCTACAGCTTTAGCACTCCCGGCGCTTTTAGAGTCACCAGCCACCGCCGTATTCCCGGTTACGGCAGATACAACAACCTGGTGGAACTTAGTTTTAGCCATGCCTTGAACATAAGCACGGTGCAGCGGGCCTTAAGAACCGATCCCGCCATGCCCATAGGCCCGGATAATATTGAAGTATGGGGAAGCACAGTAAGGATTTACAATCTGCCTGTAAGTTACAGTGCTAAATTTAAAGTTCTGGTTGACACCGTGGTTGAAGATATATACGGCAGACGCTTAAGCGCGGCTTATTCCGGCGATGTTGTCGTTCCCGACGAACCGCCTCCAGAAGGAGAGGCGCGCTATCTTGATTATGGCCATGCCATGCTGGAAGCTCAGTTTCCGCCGCGTTTCCTTTTTGAATATAAAAATATCGCAAATAATTCCTGGTACCAGATAACAGGAACCCGCAATCCCTGGGCCGCGGTCTCGAATATACCCTCTATTACATTGACTCCCGGACGGACAAATGCAAGGTATTTTGAAGAGATTGATCTTTCGCCTTTCCTGAATGCTCAGGGAAGGGGCTTTGTCTCTTTTAGGGCTGAATTGGTACTGCCGTATATACGGTCTCAAAGAAACGGAATTTATGTAACCGATACCAGGACAACAAGGAATGAACTCAACATTCAGGTAACGGATCTGGGCATGACGGTACGTTACGCGTTCAATAAAGCAGTTGTACTGGTAACAAGCCTTTCCACGGGAAAGCCTGTTCAAGGTGCCAAAGTCCGACTTTTATCTCCGTCAAGCGTAAAGAGCGGCGCTGACATTTCCAGCCTTGAAAATTTAAGCGAAGCTGTAACAGACAGCAACGGGTTCGCTGTGCTGACTATGAACGCTTCGGTGCTGCGGGACAATACTAGAACTACCGGCTACCAGGGATATGAAACGCCCTTTGTTATGGCAGAAAAAGATGGGGATCGGGCGGTCTTTGCCCCTTCTTCGCATAATATATGGAGTTTCGGAATAAGCAGCCTTCTTCCGCAACGCGCCGAAGAAATCACAGCCCGGACCTTTATGTTTTCCGATAGGGGGCTATACAAACCCGGAGAGGTTCTTACTTTTAGGGGAGTTGACCGTTCAAAAGTTCTGGGCATGTATGCAATTTACCAAGGGGATTATTTTATTGACCTGGAAGAGGATGTATACCGGCCAACACCGGTTGCTGGCGCCAGAGGTACAACAACAGAGTCCGGTAGCTTTCACGGCACTATACAAATCCCTGACGACCTCAAGCCCGGCGCTTACCGTTTGGTATACAGGCGAAACAATAATACAATCATCGCCAATGTGCCCATAACAATTGCCTACTTTGAACGCCTTAGATTCCAGGCTTCCATTTCCGCGCCGGCTACGGCAATTATCAGCGGCGACGACATCAACCTAAATCTGCGGGCCAGCTACCTTTCCGGAGGCAGCCTATCCGGCGCGTCCTGGGAAAGCGCATGGTACGAAGAGATGTCAGTTTTTAATCCTGGCCGTACTGACACCAGAGGCTTTACATTCGGGCCCCGTGGGGTCTGGGACAGCAAGCGTCATATCGCGTCAGAAAGCGGAATGTTAAGCGGAGACGGAACCGCAAGCCTAAGCCAGAAAACCAGCAGCGGCAGAATTACCGGTGCAGCCTATCTCTACCAGGCAGAAGCAAGGGTAACTGACATCAGTAATCAGATGATAAGCGCATATCGTTCGGTGCTTGTACATCCCGCCAGTTTTTACATTGGACTGCGCCGAAGCGGTAGCGGCTTTGCCAGATCAGGCCAGGAAATAAACTTCGATTATATCACCGTCAATACCAATGGCGAAAAAACTTCGGGGAACAGCCTCTTTCTGCAAAACGGAGAAGAAGCGGGAATTATCAGCGTGGAACTTATACGCGAAGAATGGCGGCGTGTCCAGCAGCGTGGGGTAAACGGCTATATTTACGATGAGTATTCACGGGAGTATGTTACCGACAGCAGCCAAAAGGTTGCCCTTGGAAGCGGGGCTACAATCAAAGTAAGGCCCAGCGCTGCCGGTTTCTATACCCTGCGTGTTACAGCCAAAGACAGGGAAGGCAGGACAGCCCTGACGGAACTGAATTTTTATGTTACAGGCGCGGGCGGCGGTTACTGGAACATGGGCAACCCGAATGAGATCAGGCTAACGCCGGATCAGGACATATACGAGCCCGGCGACACGGCAAAAGTTCTGATGCAAAGCACTCTCCCCGAAGGCTATTACCTTATAACCGTGGAACGAGAAGGCATATTCACCGAAGAAGTACGGCATTTTACAGAGCCGTTCTCTGTGATTGATGTTCCTATTGCGCGTAACTATGTGCCGGTGGTCTATGTAACAGTTTCGTCCTATTCCGTAAGATCCGGCCCTCCTACCCATGAATACGGCAGTCCAGACCTTGACAAGCCAAAAGGTTATTTCGGCGCTACGCGCTTAAGGGTTGATCCCAGGGTCAGGGCTTTTTCTGTCAAGGTTGAAAACGACAAGGCGACCTACCGCCCCGGCGAGGAAGTTACCATGACCTTGACTGCAACAAAAGACGGCAGGCCCCTTGCCGATGCGGAACTCTGCCTAATGGCTGTGGATAGGGGCGTACTGGATCTTATCAATTATCATGTGCCTGATCCAATAAGTTACTTTTACGCAGAAAACCTTTTCCCTCTTGCCGTATATGGCGGCGATTCCCGCGCCTGGCTCATGGACCCTGTAACCTACAATGTAACAAGCGTGGCCGGCGGAGACGGGGAAGACAGTAAAATTGAGGAACGCAAGGATTTTAATCCCACGGCGGTTTTTGAACCCATGCTGATAACGGATGCCAATGGCAAAGTTACTTGCAAATTCAGGCTGCCCGATAACCTTACCACATATCGCGTAACGGTTTTTGGAGTACGGGGGGACATGTTTGCCCTTAAAGAGACCGAAATCGCGGCACAGAACCGTATAAATGTTCGGGAAGTCCAGCCCCGGCGACTGCGGGAACGGGACACGGCAGAAACAGGCGTACTTATTACAAATCTGGATTCTGTATCTCATACTCTGACAGTCAGGCTTGATATAGGCGCTCCCCTCTCTACCGATGATGGCGGAAGGCTTAAAGCACCGGGCACGGCCTTTGTTGATGGAATTGCCGAGCGTCGCGTTACGGTACGAAGCGGCGAAAACGCCGTTGTCTATTTTGATGTGGCAGCGGTAAAAGAGGGCTATGTCAGCCTTAACTTTACCATCAATTCAAATATCCTAAACGAAAGGCTTATCAGCGAAATGGTAATCGAACACCCTTATGTAATGGAAACAGTAACGACTACCGGAACGCTGTCTGGAGATACAGGCAGCGAGGGCTTGGTTATTCCTTCGTTTGCAGATAACGGAATGGGCAGCCTTTCGCTTATTCTGGACGCGACCCGGCTGGGGCTTCTGGATTCCGCAATTACTTATCTGTTCCGCTATCCCTACGGCTGCCTGGAGCAAAGAAGCGCAGCGATCTTTCCGCTTGTGATTTTTGGCGAATACCTTGACAGCCTGAACCTTAGAAGCGAGGTTTCCAATCCCCAGCTTGTGGTTGAAAACGAACTTAAATCCTGGGCAAATCTACAGCTTTCTGACGGCGGTTTCCCCTACTGGCCTTCCTATATTACTGCGGATTTTTACGTCAGCCTGCGCATTGCACATATTATCGCCATTGCGCAAGCGAAGGGTCTTGCTGTTCCTTCGTCCCTGAATATAGAGGCTCTTTGGGCATACCTTGACCGGGCGTATCAGGCAATGCAGGGATGGCGTATCAGCTCGACATCGTATTACTATCAGTCTTATTTACAGAGTTATATGCTCTATGTTAAAGCATTGTCAGGCAGAACGGTAGATGCGTCCAGGCTTGCAGAGATTCTTGGCCGCGATAATGTTGACCCGTCTGTACTTGCATATATAGGTATGGCCTACCGCGCACTGGGCAGGAATACAGAAGCTGCCAATACAGCGCAACGCTTACGTAACCTTATCCGAATGACCGTCAGGGGAGCGGATATTAGCGACCCCCTGGACAGGTATCGCTATATTTACTACGGCAACAAGGTTGAGCAGCTTGCCCTTACGCTGCAATTCTTTGTGGATCAATATCCAGGGGATGATATAAACGGTCGGCTCCTCTTTTCACTGCTGGAAAATAAACGTTCCGGCGCAGGATACTGGGAAAACACGGCGGCAACGGTACGGGTACTTTCCGCTGTTGACGCTTTAATCAGGGCGGAAAACCTGGTCAATCTTGATGCAGTCGGTACGGTGAGCCTTGCGGGAACCGAACTCTTAAGCGGCACATTTAGGGGCCTTGGGGCAAAGGCCGTTACGGGAACTTATGATTTCAGAGACCCTGTTCTGGCTAACCTTGCAAGGGATCGCCTACAGTCCCTGGACTTTACCCGCCGGGGCAATGGTAACATTTACTACACTGCATCCCTTAGTTACGCGATACCTTCGGAACTCCTAACTTTCCGCGATGAGGGCCTGGGCGTTTTCCTGACCATCTATGACGTAAATACCGGGCAAGAGGTAAGTGGAACTTCCTTGGTAAGTGGGAGAACCTACCGAGGCGTGGTAAGGGTCTCTTCTGGTCGGGATCGCACTTATGTTGCCCTGCGCGTTCCTGTTCCTTCTGGCGCGGAAATTTTGGACGCCGCCTTTGTAACCACCGCTTCCTATAGCGATGTGGGCGGCGCTGCCGGAAATAATGCCGTTCGCAACAGTTCACGGTTAAGCCATAGGGTAATTATGGACAACGAGGTTCAGTTCTTCTGGGATCAATTCTATAAGGGCGAATCAACAGTTAGTTTCCTTTTCCGTGCAGTCAGGAGGGGAGTATACCCAACGCCGCCAGTTCAGGCTGAATGTATGTATGAAGAGGAAATCTTTGGGCGCAGCCAAGGGCTCATCTACACTATTGAATAGATTTGCGGACAAGTGTTAGCGTCTTATGCTACAATAATTGTGTGAAACCTAGCGGTAAAAAACTAATCCGTATTCTTATCCGCATTGCCGTGGCAGCGGCAACCCTGCTTATGCTGGCCTGGCTGATCTTGAGATTCACACCTTACCCTGATCTGCAAGCTTTTTTGGGCAGGCCCCTCAGCGTCCGTTACTATGATCGCAATAGCATTTTATTGCAGATCACTCCCCTTGCTGACGGTCTGCGCCGGGAAAGACCCGAATTTATTCCCGAGGAAATAAAAGATGTTTTTGTTTTTGCAGAAGACCAGCGTTTTTACAGCCATTTTGGCGTTGACCTTCTTGCCCTAATCCGCGCCTTTTTTCAGAATATAACCGGAGGCAGAAGCGTAAGCGGGGCCTCTACTATTACCATGCAGCTTGCCCGGCTTATATCCATTGAGGCTCAAGCCCCCGGACAGAATGCATCCGGGGAAGGTCTGGGACGGAAGATAGTAGAGGCAATTAACGCACTTCGCCTTGAAACGCGGCTTTCAAAAGATGAAATCCTTGAGTTGTACCTTAACTCCGTGCCCTTTGGTTTTAATACAGAAGGCGTTGCTTCTGCGGCTCGTACCTTTTTTTCCTCTGATATTTCCATGCTTTCCCCCGCACAGATTTTTTGTCTGGCAATCATTCCCCGGCGACCCAGCCTTTATAATCCGCTTGAAAATGCAGAAGCCTGCATTGCCGCCGCCGCAGAGTTACAGGCCAGGTTTGGCAGCAATAAAAAACTTATGACGGCCCGGCCCTTATTTGCAAATATTAATGAAGAAGACTGGAAATATGCCGCTTCTTCTGCCCGCCGTTTCGCGTATCCTTTTGAGCTTCCTCATTTGATCCGTTACATCAACGTAGAAGTGAATTCGGGCGTGAATGCACGTAACGAAGTTCACCTTTCTATAGACCTTGGCCTTCAGCATTATCTTGAAGGAACCATTGCGGGAAATGTTAGCCGCTATTATTCGTCTCGCCTTACTAACGGTGCCGCCATCGTCATTGACAATCAAAATGGCGAGATACTTGCCTGGGTGGGCAGCGCCGATTTTTACAACAGTGAAGCCGCCGGACAGATTGACGGGGTTCTGGCGCTGAACCAGCCAGGCAGCAGCATGAAGCCTTTTCTCTACGCTATGGCCATGGAAAACGGTTTTAAGCCAACTGACGTAATCGCAGATATCCCCATGAGTTTTGGGGAATATGAAGTGTACCTTCCCCGCAATTTCAACAACCGCTTTAACGGCCCCATGCTTTTTCGCGCAAGCCTGGCTTCGAGCCTCAATATCCCGGCGGTGTATCTGCTCTACCGGCTAGGAGTTCAGAATTACAGCCAGCGTTTGTTTACGCTAGGCTTTGATTCCCTTGAATATTCTGTTGATGACGCGGGCCTGGGTCTTGCCCTTGGGAATGCGCCGGTAAGCCTTGAGGAACTGGTTCGGGCGTTTAGCGTTTTCCCCAGGGACGGAATCTACATTCCTTTGACCTGGGAATTGAACGGATCAGCACAGGCCAATGACAGAATTTATTCGTCCGACACTGCCCGGATTATTTGTTCGTTTCTCTCTGATTCTAGCGCCAGGGTATTGGCCTTTGGTTCAGGCGCGAATTTCAGAACCTCGTTTCCGGCGATTTTCAAAACTGGCACTGCCAACCAGTATCAGAGCATTGTCGCCCTTGGCGCAACACCCGGATACACCGCCGGAGTGTGGATGGGCAATTTTACCGGAGAAACAGTTATAGGCAGGACAGGCAGTTCCATTCCCGCCGCCATAGTGCGTGATACGCTGGTTTTTCTGCACGGCAATTTTGCATCGTCTAACAGCCTGTCCGCATCTTCAGGACAGAACAGTTCCGGTTTCTCTGAGCCGGAGAACTGGCAGTTGCGACGTGTATGCTCTCTATCAGGCATGGCACCTACAGATGCGTGCTTTTCGGTAATCAATGAATACGTACATTCTGACGATATAAACGAACCCTGTACCTGGCATCAGATTGTTAATGGCCGTAGCGAAATAGTGTACCCTGCCGAATACCAGGCCTGGTTTAACTCTGCGGCAAGACAGGGTTCGCTTGACTACGGCTCACGCCCGCTGGAAATCTTAAGCCCCCGTGATGGTTTTGTCTATCTAAGCAGCCCAGGCATAGGCAGGGACGAAATTCCCGTGGAAGTCATAGGCGGCGGCGAGGATGAGTTGCGCGTAACTTATGACGGAAGCGTCTTCACTGTCAGCCGACCCTTCGTGTTTTACCTTGAACAAAGGCCGGGGCTGCATATCCTGCGCGTCCAATGCGGAGACGAAGAAGAAGCCATATCGTTTACAGTTGAACCATAGGCGGAAAACTGTATTCCCCCCGGTAATTGGATGCATTATACATAGGATACTTTAGCGGTTTGTACCCTGAGCCGGAAGGACGATCCTGCGTATAGACCCAAAGCTGCTTTCTGTCCCATAGGATAATTTCATCCCGGCTGTCCCCTGTAATATCAAGAACTTCCGCGCAGAGATCGGGATGACCGTCATCTGGGAAGGAGACAACAACGTCTCCATCACCGTCAATCAGCCCGCCATACGCGACATTGCCGTTAAGCAGGATAAGGTCTGTGCCGGTTCCGTCCCAGTTCACAGGACAGATCACATTCCCGTTGCAAAGGGCCTCCCAGCGCCAGATTTCATTCCCTTTACAATCGTAAAGATATATGATGCCCTGGTTTTCCCAGTAAGTTGTAGTACAGATTTCAAAGCCTTTTCTGTCAGGGCAGTAATTGCCGCACGAAATACGCTGTCCGTGTCCGTTAATGTCGCGGAATAGAATCCTGCCGTTAAGGTCTACCAGCATAAAGCCTTCCCAGCCAGAAACAATTGCGAGTATGCCTTCAGGATGATCCGGGTCTATGGGGCCAAAAATAATTTCGTCCGTATGGTCGGTATTTATGGGTAATTTCCACATTAGGTTGCCATCTGAATCTATCATATTGTAACAGCTAAAAATCTTATCTTTGCCGTCCCTGTAAAAATCGTGGGCATAGGGAAAATGCCCGGTATTGTTATGGCTAAATTTCCATTTGAAGTTGAGGTCTTTGTCGTAGATGTAAAGCCGCGCATAACGGTCTTTTATCATAATGTCTTCTGGTCGGGCCTTGCCAGAAACATTGACAATTCTGATTGCGTCTACATTCACGCGAGAAAACGCATGGCGCATAAATTCAATGCCTTCAAGAGCTTCTGGCTTTTCCGAGTTTTCCGGAGTGGGGATTTCCTTTTTAACTTGGCCTGTACGCCCGTCAAGGATCATCAGCTTAAAATCCCATGAACAAATCACCTCATCAATACCGTCATTGTCGATATCATAAATCTGTAAGGGCAGATCGGTTGTCAGGTTGATTACGTCCGGATCATCCCTTGGCTCTCCTTTTTGCCACAGCGTCTTTCCTGTTTCAAAACTTACAGCGGTCATACAGCTTATAAAGGGATACCTGTCTTTGAATACCCGGCGCTGATGTTGGCATATTACAAAGAAAAGCTCGCCCGTGCCAGTAAGATGACCAAAGCGAATCTGCCGCCCTGCGCCAAAGTCTTTCAGGTCGAATTTCTTCCATAATTTAGGGGCAGGATAATCTTTGGTTTTTTTCGCTATCCGCGTCTGTTCTTCTTTTGCTACAGCCGCCATTTCCCGAATTGCGTTTTCTTCGGCAGTTATTTTTACCCACTCATACTGAACCGGCATATACGCGCAAAGGGCGATACAGCCGGCTGCGTATAAGGAATCTTCACATTCCAGAATTTGGTTGCCATTAACGGAAGTCTTAATCGCGCTTCCTTCCACGCTTACAGACAACTCATAAAAGTCATCGCTATTCCATGAAAAATCAACAGAAGCCAGTACCGTGCGTTCCAGCTTATTGATCCGTAAGATTTCAAGGCCGCCAGAAACCATGAACAGTGCATAATGCTGAAGGCTGGTCTGATACCGGAAAAGAACACCGCAGGGCCCGTCCTTGACAAGAATGCGGAGCCGCACGGAAAGGGTGTAGTCTGTCCATCCGGGATCACCGGCTCGCAGAGTGGGAGCCGCCTTTTTGGGTTCAAGCTTTTCAACCCTCATCTGCTCCATGCAGCGCCTCTTGTCAAGAAAAGGCGCTGTAATAAGCCAGCTTGGCCCACGGTAACGGTAACTTACTATAGGATCATACCAGAGCCCTAGTTCTCCCCTGTCAGGTGCAAAATGATATTCACCCATCGCCGAATGTGAAGGATCGTAAGGGAAAGGACCTAAAGGAAAACCAGAAAAATCATCGCTGAATATGGTAGCACTCATTAGGGAAGTATATCATGTTTTCGGCAATACATACTCCTCATTGGGTGCCAAAATCCCCCTTGTATGTACTATGCTTTTATGGTATTATAAAAATATAGAAAAAAGGAGAAGGCTATGGTATTTGTTCAGTGGGAAAGTAAGTACGTCCTGGGCATAAGAATAATAGACGAGCAGCATAAATATTTGTTTGATCTTACCAACGAGCTTTACGAGAAATGCCATCTTGGCGAAAACGCAGTGCATGATCAATTTATAAAAACACTGCACATGATGGTGAAATATGTGACCGTGCATTTTACCGCTGAGGAAAAAATCATGGAGCAGATAGGGTATCCAAGAATCGCCGAACAAAAAGAACAGCATGCGGCTTTTACCAAGAAGGTCATTGAAGAAAGCCAGAAATTTGCAAGCGGCATGGCCGGCGTTCCCCAGGATCTGGTCCATTTTTTGCGGGACTGGTTAGTTTCCCACATCGCCGTTTACGATAAGGGTTTGGCCGATTACATTCACCATCAAAGAAAATCAGGGGCAACGAATCTGCCCGAAGGCTTATAACGCAAGCCCCTGCGACTGAACCCAGCGCAAACTTGTCAAGCTATACAATCCTCGCTATACTTTCTACATGAATATACTAATCATAGGCGGTGCGGGCTATATAGGCAGCCATGTGGTCAGGGAATTCCTGGATCAGGGGCATAAGGTAACTGTCTTTGACAACCTTTCCAGCGGACTAAGGGAAAACCTTTTCCCGGAAGCAAAGTTCATTCACGGAACCATTATGGATTATCAGGCCCTTGTTAGTGCGTTAAGGGATTCTGAAAAGTTCGATGCGGTAGTGCATCTAGCTGCTGCCAAGGCTGCCGGGGAGTCCATGATCAAGCCAGAAAAATATTCCCTCAACAATATTAATGGCACTGTTCATATACTCAACGCGCTGGTAGAAACTGGCGTAAAGCATCTGGTTTTTTCGTCCAGCGCCGCATTGTACGGCGAGCCAAAATATCTGCCCATTGACGAAAACCACCCAACCAACCCAGAAAATTATTACGGTTTTACCAAGCTGGAAATTGAGCGCATAATGCAATGGTACGATAAACTTAAGGGGCTGCGTTATGCCAGCCTCCGCTATTTTAACGCGGCGGGCTACGATGCAAAAGCCAGGGTTACGGGGCTGGAACAGAACCCTATGAACCTGATTCCCATTGTCATGGAAACGGCCATAGGGATGAGGAAGGAAATGCAGATATACGGCGATGATTACGATACCCCGGATGGTACCTGCATCAGAGATTACATCCACGTAAGCGACCTTGCAAGCGCACATGCGGCGGCTTTGGACTATATCAAGAAAAACGATAAGAGCCTTACGATCAACCTGGGAACCGGAACCGGTACTTCAGTAAAAGAGATAATCGAAGCGGCCCGGCGTATAACAGGGAAGCCCATTCCCGCGCCCATTGCCGGAAGACGGCCCGGCGATCCTGCGCGGCTTACAGCGTCTTCGAAACTGGCGCAGGAACTTCTAGGCTGGAAGCTTAAGTATTCTGATGTGGACACCCTCATCAGCACAAGCTGGAAAGCATACCAAAAATCAGCTAACAAAAATTAGCAAAGGAAGAATGATATGGATAAAATCTTAAGCTACATTGACACTCTGGAATCTTTTGCGATTGATCTGCAAACAAAATTGTGCAAATTCCCTGCCATTTCACCTGACTCTGGTGGGGAAGGCGAACTGGATAAATGCGTGTTCCTTGAAAACTGGCTTAAGATGCAGGGCATCACCGGCCTGGAACGTTTTGACGCCCCGGATCCAAGAGCCAAAGGCGGAGTCCGACCCAACCTTATCGCTTCCATCGAAGGTACCAATCCGTGCAAATGTTTCTGGATCATGAGTCATATTGACGTTGTGCCCCCCGGCGAAGCCTCGCTGTGGAAAAGCGATCCCTGGAAAGCTGTTTTAGGTCAGCATAAAGGCAAGAAGTCCATCATAGGCCGGGGCGTGGAAGACAACCAGCAGGGCATGGTTTCTTCGATTCTTGCTGCGCTTGCCCTTATACGCCAGGGAATCAAACCAGCTCGTACTATAAAACTGCTCTTTGTTTCTGATGAAGAAAACGGCAGCAATTACGGTATTGACTGGATTATGAAAACTCATCCTTTCCTGTTTAAGCCCGATGACATTGCCCTGGTTCCCGATGCAGGAGATAATGAAGGGGCTGCCATTGAAGTGGCGGAAAAGAACATTATCTGGATCAGGTTTGCAACTCACGGAAAACAAACCCACGGTTCTCGCCCTGATCAGGGAATAAACGCCCATCTGGCAGGGGCTGATTTGGCTCTCAGGCTTCATTACGACCTTACGCAAAAGTTCTGTGATCACGATTCCCTTTTCGAGCCTGATTACTCGACATTCCAGCCCACCAAAAAAGAGGCCAATATTCCCAATGTAAATACCATTCCCGGAGAAGATATAATTTACTTTGATATGCGCATACTCCCCCGTTACCCGATCAGCGTGGTACTAAAGGAAGTTGACCGTATTAAGGCGGAGGTAGCAGCCAAACACCGGGTAACCATAGATTACACCCTGAGCCAGTCCATGGAATCAAAGCCCACTGCGGCGGATGCTCCTCTGGTAAAACAGCTTGCAAAAAACATCGAAGCAGTCTACGGGGTAAAGGCCCGACCAGTGGGCATAGGCGGCGGAACTGTGGCTGCCTATATGCGAAACAGCGGCATGGATTC
>JAIRUO010000189.1 GCA_031254385.1 Treponema sp.
AGAACTATTAGGCGATCCTTTTGGGATATTATATGGAACATATCACTTAATCGATGAGCTTAGAAAGCTATAAATACAGGGGTAAACGTCGCACAACAGGATTGTATACGCTTCGCCGCTAATGCGTCTCGTATAAAACTTTTATATTATATGCAATGTGCCCGAAAATATATATAAAAATATAGTAGTTTCTGATAAATTGGGTTGACAAAGACATAAAATTGTAGGATTATTAAATAATTATGGGGTTTCTAGAATATTTTCCATGGTAAATCTTAAAGGGGATGTATATTATATGAAAAAACTATGGTTATGCATTTTTCTTATACCGATGACAATTTCTTCATGTGCTTACCTTCTAGGAAAAGAATTTGGGGATGCGTATTATGCTCATTTAGAGACGGGTAAAGAAGATGGTGTTGTAGGGTATTATTACCGGATATATGTCGAGAATAAAACTGATGAAACGATAGTAATTTTTTATCGTGATGGAAGTAGGATAGGTAATGTAAAAAAAAATAAAACAAAACAATTCAATGTGTATAAAAATAGGTATATATACATAATTGGAAACAAATCTCAAAAGCAATATTTCTTAGTTATGTGTGGTACTGATCGGGAGGTATTTATTATTCAATAAATGGAAAATTTAGTGTTAATCTTTATTGTTAGAACAATTACAGAGAATTCCTATGGAAAGACGTAAATACCTTGGAAAAGCTCTTGAAGGTTATATAAAATCATCCTCTTCAAAAATCATTAAAGTAAATGATGAAGGTATAAAAGGGTATTTTTCATATCTTAAAATTATCGAAGTAAATCGTCCATTTATTGTAGGATTGAAGGGTAATGAAATTTGCCTTTATGATAATGGTTATACCGAGATTAATTATCTCCCAGATAATGAAAATTGGCAATTATATGGAATATATGATAATAATGGCAAAATAATTGAATGGTATTTTGATATTACAAAAAAAAATGCTGTTGATAATGAAGGTAATCCATATTGTGTTGATTTGTTTTTGGATATAGTTCTATTGCCAGATGGACAGATAGTAATTCTTGATGAAGATGAATTGCAAAATGCATATAATGAAGGAATAATTACATGCAATGAATATAATTTCGCTTATAAAGTTAAGAATAAGCTGATTAATGATGGGATAGTAAATGTTTATTATATGGAAAAATTATGTAATAGACTATTAGAAAAGTTAAAATTGATTGTATGATAGGCTATTGACAAAAGACATAAGTCATGCAATTATTGTAAATAATAGGAGAACAAAATGAAAAAATTTATCTATGTTGCTCTGCCTTTAATAATCCTTTTATCATCCTGCGCCTCATCAAGATTATACACGCCAATAGGCGATGTTGAGAGTATGTATTACGCAAGCATAAACAAGAATGTCTGGCCGGATGATATACGAAACAATGGCATAGAAAATTATTATGATGAATTCATAGGCTGGGTAGGTATTGTTGAAGAATACAGAGTTGAAAATAACATCATTCACTTTACAATGAAGCACCATTATTATGACTGGGTAGAGGATTTTGGCTATTCAAGAGGCCCATTTTTACTATCACCTGATGGCGAGGGATATATTAGTGGAAAATATGTTCTAAGACCCGATATGAGCGAAGCTGATATAAAAGCATTTGTTCAAGATTTATTTGGAGATTGTATAGTTTTGTACGGTTATCCAGAAGAAATACTGGATAATGGAAAAATCATAATTGATACAAAATATGCAAGGAGGATATCAAAAAACTATGTCAACCCAAGTTGGATAGCCCTCGGTTTTACCAAATATGGAAGAAACGGATTGGAAAGATAAAAAATAGGAAAAGAGCACTTGACTGAATGATTTTTCTGCTATAAAATATGCTTATGTAGGAATAAAATGGAATTTATTAAACTGGGTTATGAATATTTATTGGATGTCCCAGAACTGGATAAACAGCATAAAGAGTTAGCGAAACGATTGAATAATGCAATAAAACATTGTACCGGGAAAAAAAACGATGAAAAGATATTTTATTTTGAAACTATGGTAAAATCCATCGATTATATAAGAAATCACTTTGAGACGGAAGAAAAATTATTATGTAAGACAAAATATGAAAATACTGAAAAACATAAATTAGAACATAAGAAAATATTGGATGAATTAATAAAAATGAATGATGATATTGAGAAGAATAAAGTTGAATTGGATTTATTCTATGTAACGGCATTCATAAGAGAATTGGTTATGAAACATATAAAAATATATGATATAGCCGCAAAAAAATATTTTATAGAAGGGAAGAAAATAAAATGAAGAAAGCTTATTTTGCTGTATTGTTTGCTATCAGCGTATTCGCTTGTATTATGTTAAGTTGCGCCTCCGATCCGAGCCGACAACTATCAACAATGAACCTTGATGCTAATGCTGCTCAGGCTCAGAATCAAGAAGATTCTTCCGATAATGAATTGGATAGATTGGAGGTATTTGATATAAATGATAAGCTCCTTTTTGAATTAATAGGATTAAAAACAGTCTTAACTTATGCAGCTCCTGGCGAGGATGAATTTGATTTAGTTGTATATGAAACATCAACAGGAGTTGATTTTGTAAAAGTATGTGCTGAAAAAAGTACAACAGGCATACAGTCTGAGTACGCATGGGTGGATTTTACATATCCTGGATTGGTATTTCTAAGCCAAAGCTTAATTGAAATAAAAATATATGGAGAATTTTATTATTGTGATCTGCTCCGTTTTAGAGACAATGTAACTGGAGAGGTAAAGGATATATATTTCGAAATATCAGATTTTTTTGGTAAATGGTGATTTGTAGGGAGAACTAAATAAAAAATAACAAATCTTCTAATTTAAAACTTTTTCAATTCTCGCAATACAATGGGATTTAGTTTTTTCTATAAGCTCTTTGACAGACAGTGCCGGATCACGGCGTTTCAGGGCTGCGGCTGTGGGGAGTATGGTAAAAAAGACAAGGCGCTCGTCAGTTTCAAGGCTTTTAAGGAATTCCGTGTAGTTTTTGACAAAAACAGGCAGGGAACGGATTTTGCTTGAATAGTCAGCCAAAAAATCTTCTGCTTTCATTCTGGCTTTGCTGGCGGTAAAAGGCGGCGTTTGCCGTGCATTTGAATTTATTTTTTTTGGGAAGACCTGTATTGGCGATCCAAGGCCGTCTTGCGGAATTAAATCGATGCCCGAAGCCTCGCAATGCGCTTCGAGTTTTTCACGGTAAAAGGTAAGGGAATGGGATTCGTAATACCAGCTTGTATTGGTCAGCTTCTTAGTCAGAAGGCCACGGTAAAGGAACGCCGAATACTGAGCTTCCAACGGAGCTAGGCGCTTTTGCCTGATTTCAAAGTACGGGTGAACATAAGCGCCGCGTGCATAACAAAGTCCCATTGGATAAGAAAAATCCGCACCGTATAATTCGATTGATTCAGCACCTAGTTTTTCTGCCAGAGACACCGAAGCATAAGTTACGTTTCCGCCGGAAGTATCAACATCGGGCAGGGAATAGCAGGTTTTAATATAGTTTGTAAGCGGATGGCTGCCAGAAAAGAACCTTATATTTTTGGATAGGGAAGCTACCAGGGGCGGCCCTGCCAAATCCATGAACAGCAGGGTCTCCTTTGGCAATCCAGACATAAAATGATAATAGCTGATATGCTGGCAGTCAATGGAAACTACGGCATCAGGGCTTATATCTTCCGCAAGAAGGCAGGGCAGGCTTGTGTCTGTCGCAATTAGGAATACGGTTTTTCTTCTTTTCTTGAGCAGGGGTATTTGGAGATTCAGAGAAGGCCCTGCCGCAGTAACAGCAGCGTGTTTAATTAAAGGCAAGGCACAATTCTCTTTTTCTGCGCTTATCAGGTTCCTAAGGGAGTTAGAAAACCATCTTGCGCCAAAATAGGCCTGAACCGAATAATCAGCAGAAACCTTTTGAACAGCCTTTTCTACAGCCTCCGCAGCTTTGCCAAAGTTTTCATTGTCTGCCGCTGTCCTTGCCCTAAGGGGCAACATTCGTATGCCTTCGCACAGGGCGGGCTGATATGCGCTAAGTATATACTGTTCTATCGCAGTTTCATCAGGATCAATCAGGATATGAAAACGGGGATCACATAATATTTCGGAATAGTCCTTGTGGCAAAGTAGTTCCGCAATGCTGTCAATGCAAAAATCTATTACCAGAACCCTGGCTGTTTGCTCCCTCTCTAAAGCGGCCTCCGCAAAAAAACCGCCCCCAAGCCCCAGAAGGACAATAAAGCCTTCATTGCCAAGCGTATCCATCAGGCGTTTCGCCTCACGCCGGGGATCTACCGTTGAATGGAGCGGACGGGCAGGATGGCCGGGATCTATCCAGGCGGGGATAATTTCCCCTGATGAGGATTCCTTGAATTCATAATGAGTAAGTGCGGTTTTTGCTTTTGATAAACTGCAAGCAAGAGAAGGCTGCGTTAAGGAGAGGGCTGAGATGTTTCTTTCAAAAAACTGTTTGTCATTCATAAACTTTCACCATCTCATCAAGGGCCTCGATCCCCTCAGGGTAGAGGAGGGGGGATAATTCCTCTTTTAGTCTTGATCCATACAAGGGATTGTTTAACGCTGTCTTTAATATGTGCGCGGCCTTTTTGGCAGGATGAGTACCAAAACGACAGGAAACAGTTTTTAATAGCGGTTTTTTTTTCTCTGCGGCTATGCCTATTTCCAGTGCAGATTTCAAAGAACCGAACACGGCATTATTTGATCCTAGCGATTTTAGTCGTTTTGGATAGGCTTCTATCTGGCGGCTAAACCAAGAAGCGTAAACAGAATGGCTGCCGCCGGCCTGCATTAATTCGGAACGCTTAAAGATTTGCGAATAATAAGGATTAAAGCGCAGTGCTTTTTCTTCCCATAATATGTCAAAGCTGTAAGGTTTTGCGTGAGTTTGAATCCCCTTATGCGCCAGATCCAGGCCGGTAAAATAAATCACATCATCGGTTAAAGCAAGGGCCAGATCCAGAGCGGCTGCGGAAACTGTCCCGCGCTGAGGCATGGCGATAAAGGGTATGTTCAAATCCCTTAGTACCAGTTCTTGCCAAAGGCTGCCATCGCTCATAATCAGAAGCCGGGCGTTTTTGCATTGAGAAGGAAGTACCGCGTTAAGGCTAAAAGCAAGGCAAGTATTCTTTGTATTGCGAAAACATTCGTAAAGGTGGAGCAGTGCCCAATTGCCGCCATCTGTGCTTATTACAAGATCAGGTTCAATGCCGGCCTGCCTTAGAGCCGTAATCGAGGAAGAAACAGCGGCAAGGATAAAGCTCTGCCTGTTGTTTCGAATAACGGGAATTGTGTCTTCCAGGCTTGGCCCTGACCCTGTTATCAGAACGGGAAATGAAAAGGGGAGGGGAGGAATCGCCTCTGTGATTAAAGGCAGATTCCTAAAAAAGTTCCTAAACCACTTTTTGCCAAACTGTTTTAAGGTCCTGGCAGACGCATCCGCCTGTTTTATGAATTCTACTGTCTGCAAAAGAAGAAAATGGTACGCTTCCCCGTATAGGGCAAGGGAAGGACGCCATTCTATTATTTTTACTGCGCTGGCTTCGATATCGGGAATATGCAGTTCAAAAAATGATTCCAGGTTCTGACCTGTTCCAGGGTGCCAAAAAAAATCAGGCTTGTTTTCTTCGGGTATAGTTCCAGGAGCTTCGACATTAAGGGCGATTATTTTAGACTTTGGAAATCTGTTTCGCAGAATTTCGACCATGTATCCCATTCCGGGCTCGATCAGGATAAAGAAAGCCGTATCGCCATTAAGGGCAAGCGAATTTATATAGCGTTCAGCCTCTGCTTTGGGGTTATATCTTGAATGAAGAGATTCAGCCTTTCGCATTTTGAAGATCGGACTCAGTTTTATTTCTGCGAACATAAATAATATTTTTTACAGCATCCAAGACTATGGAAATAACCAACGGGCTAAAAGAGGGTAGCCCTGCGGGTTCAATAATTATGATGACGTTCCAGGGCTCTTCTTTGTCCAGCGGAAAACACCATAACTCATATTCTCCGTCTAAAAAAGCTATGCCGGTTTTATCTTCCCTATCGAACTTAAAGTATTTTTTGGAAGAGCTTTCAGGGTTAAAAAGTATATACGCAGGGATTGAAATTTTTTTGACACCTAGGCCCACAGATGTATAGCTTATGTATGTTTGACCTTCCAGAGAAAAGCAGGCCCCCACCTTGAATGAACCGTATACTTTTAGCAGGCTTAATGCGGTATAGGGAATATCGGCCCCAGGTTTAATCCTTAATATTCTATCCCTTATAGGCTTTGCGAGTTCAGCCAATTCCCAGGAGTTTTTTTTTTCCAGGGCCTTGCTCAAAAGCCCCATTAGATCAAGCCCAGCTCGTTAAATAGTTTTTTATAGGTGTCAAAATAATCGGATCTGGCAAATTCTTCAATCTTGTCATCAGGCAAGGATTCAAGAAGTTTATCCATATACGAAAGCACGGCTTTTAATTCCTGTTTTAAGTGCGGGGGAATAGCTGTCGTATCTGCCGCCGGAGTTGCCTTGGCTTTTGCTTTAGGTTCGGGTATTTCTTCCTGTGAAAAAATATCATCTTCCAGAATGATTTCTTCGTCAGGAGTTTCATCTAGAGGAATCGGGCTTTCATCGACCTCGCCAGTAAAAGCTTCCGGCATCGCAAATTCGTCCTCCGCTAGGCTAGCGGACGCTTCTACAGTGGGTGTTTCTGCAATTTCTTCTTCATCCAAATCAAAGACTTCAGGAGAAATTGAAATATCTTCTTCGGACCCTTCTAGAATGTCGATTTCTTCTTCCAGATCCATTGTAACTTCTTCGGTGCCAAATGAGATATCGTCTTCAGCCTCTTCGTCCAGGATGCTTTCGCCAAGGTCCAGATCTATGGAAATATTTTCCAGGGAAGGCTCTTCAATGGGATTATCTTGAATCTCCAGAGAAAGGTCAGGTTCATCAATGACGGCTTCGGAAAGGTCAATAGTGGGCTCATCAAGAGCTTCTTCAAATTCTATTTCGTCAACGGTTTCGCCCAGGGATAATTCGGCCTCGGCTGTTGTATCCTCTTCGTCAAGGAAACTGGTATCTTCGGGAGCTGGGGTCATGGGCACGACCCCTGTCTCACTAAGGTCGATGATATCATCTTCAGCAGAACTGCCAAAATCGGGAAGCTCGTCATTCTCCACAGATTCGGGAATGGCAAATTCTTCAAGATCCAGAGATTCACTCAAGGTTACGCCCAAATCAGCAGACTCATCTAATTCAGCAGTATCATCCAGGTCGATTACAGCAGCTTCACCCAGATCTTCCAGTTCTTCCAATGGTTCTGCTTCGCCAGACTCGCCTAAATCAATTTCTTCCAGCCCTGTACCCAAATCATCGCCAATATTATCCAGCGAAATCATTTCGGGCTCTTCTTCAGCAAGAATTTCGACAGGAACATCTTCTGCGAATGTTTCTTCTGTGGGAGTTTCTTCCAGCGAAATTTCTTCCATTGAGAATTCTGCAACAGGCAGTTCATCCAATGGAGTTTCCTCTAGTGGAGCTATCTCCAATGGAACTTCTTCTGATGGAAGTTCTTCTACTTGAAATTCTTCCACTGCAAAATCTTCCATAGGAGGCGTGTCTGTATCTTCAGCGGGAAGCTCAATTTCTTCTCCAGAAACATCAGTTCCAGTTTCTTCTGTAAATTCGGCTGTATTAAGGATGTTATTCAGTTCATCGCCGGTTAGCGCAATTGTTTCATCATCTTCGTCATCAAAAAAACCATGCTCGGCAGCTTTTGCCTCTACGGCAACAGGGGCTTCTGCGGCTTCCTGAAATCCTGCGCTTGCTTCGGATTCTACTGCGGATGTATCCGCCCCATCCTTTGCTTCCACATTGAGGATGGTACTGAGCTCATCACCTGTCAGCGCGATTGTTTCATCTTCTTCTTCGTTAAAGAAACCGTGATCATGTTCCTGGGGCTGGCTCTCGGCCTTCATCCCGGCAAAATCTTTTTTAAGGCTGGTTAGTTCTGCGCGTATGGAAGATAGTTCTTCCGCTATGCGCAGAAGAAGCTGATTGGATAGATCAGAAACTACGGGGCTTGGGGAACTGCTTGCCTTAACGGAACTGCTTTCTGTGGCTGGGCCTGGCTCATTAATTAGCCCGGAAAAATCTAACGAATCTTGATTCGATGAATCTGCCGACTCAGCCAGGTCAGCCGATTCTTCAAAATCTACCGACGCTGTTAGATCAGCCGATTCCTCAAAATCTACCGGCTCTGCTAGATCAACCGATTCCTCAAAATCTACCGGCTCATCAAAAGCAATATCCTCGGATGCTATTTCATCTTGTACGTCTATTTCAGCAAAATCTTCTTCTATTTCAAGAGATTCTTCTATCTCAATAGATTCTTCCTCAACAACAGATTCTTCTTCTGCCGCTTGTTCCGGCGTATCATTGGCAGGCAGTTCTAAAGGCTCAAATTCAAAATCGTCAATTTGTATATCCTGAATAATTGCCGAATCAGCTTCGTCAGAATCTGCAATATCATTAATATCGGGAATTTCCCATGACTCCGCATCTTCGTTCTGAACTTCTTCATCACTTTCGACTGAACCAAAATCAGGAAGATCGTCAACATCAGGAAGCATTATATCCGAAGTATCTGAAGCCGTATCAGATCCAAACGGATCAGCGTCTAATTCCGGCGTAGTATCTGACAAAGAGTCCGAAAGATCCTGGGGTTCGCTTTTTACCCAGACTCCGTATTCGTCCAATTCATCGGATGATCCTATGGTTCCTCGATCAGAGTATATAGTCGGTTTCTTTTCCTTCACCATGATCACTCCCGCATTAACCTGCGTTTTTTCAATTGTGCATATTATTATATATAGTATCGGCGTTTATCGCAATTGTATTTTGATAAATCTTGGAGTTTTCTCAAGAAAATGGACAAATTTACCGTAAATTAACGTGATGAAAGTGCTTAAATACCTCATGCCCCTGTGGTTTGGGGTGATTATATATGCTGTTTCTTCATTTGCTTTTGGCGCAAAGGGTATTTCCGCATACAATCAGCTTGAGGCCGAAAAGATCAGAGAACAGGCGAATGCCGATACCTTAATTGCCATTAACGCCGATCTTAAAGAAACCAGGGACATTCTTTCCAGCGATAAAGAAAACTACTTGGCTTATGCCAGGGAGCTTGGTTTTGCTAGGGTCGGCGAGCAGTTTATCCGCATAGTCGGGCTTGGAACATCTTCCCGTCCTCTGCGTTCTCCGGGAGAGGCGGTATACACGGTTCCCCCTGTTTATATTCCAGACCAAACCCTGCGCATTTTGTCCTTTTTTGCAGCCTTTACCCTGCTAATAAGCATGGGCGTCTACGATCTGCTAAAATTCCTCAAAGGCTGACTCATGAAAGGCGGTTGCGGAATTCGCGGGAGATTTCCCGTTTTAGATCGCGTTCCTTTATATCAGCCCTCTTGTCGTATTGCTTTTTCCCTTTGCAGAGGCCCAGTTCTACCTTTACCCGGCCTTTCTTAAAATAAAATGAAAGGGGAATGAGGGTATAGCCTTTTTCTTCGGTTTTTCTGGTCAGGCGCTTGATTTCATCTTTATGAAGGAGCAGCTTCTTTTTGCGATCAGGGTCATGGTTGAATATCGATGAAAAGGGGTTTTCTGCAATACGCAGGGAACGGAGCCAGACTTCGCCGCCTTCTATTTCTGCCCAGGCGTCGGGAAAGGATATTTTACCGTCCCTGAACGATTTTACCTCTGTTCCAAGGAGTTCAATGCCACATTCATAGCTGTCGTCTATAGAATAATCATGC
>JAIRUO010000272.1 GCA_031254385.1 Treponema sp.
GAGAAAAACAATCAGGATGATACGGCATTGCTTCTAACAGAACGAAGCGAGCCAAAAGTGCTGGTAAATCAATGCGGAGGCTTTAACGATCTCTATATCGCTCCCCTACTCCACCGCACCGGGCTTTTGACCGCCTTTGATCTTATGCCTTATCACGAGGGCTTTCTTCTGCGTTTCCCCCCAACTGGCAAGGTGATGGATCTAGTAGCGTTTGAAGACAGCCCAGAATTATTTGATGTTTACAGCGAATACAAAAAATGGGGTCGCATAGTCAGCGTACAGGCCGTCGGCCACCTTAACCGCATTATATCCAGTGGTACCATCAGGGATTATATTCGCATAACAGAAGCCTTTCAGGAAAAAAAGTTAGCCGAAATTGCGGATCGTATATACGAAAAGAAAGAAACCGTAAAGGCCGTGCTTATTGCCGGGCCTTCCAGTTCTGGAAAAACCACCACTGCAAAAAGGCTTTCCATTGCCTTAAGGGTGATGGGCATAGAACCCATTGCCATCAGCCTGGATGATTATTATGTGGGAACAGACAAAACCCCAAGGGACGCAAAAGGCGAACCTGATTATGAATGTCTTGAGGCCCTTGATATTCCCTTCCTTAATGAACAGCTTCTTTCCCTGCTGGCTGGAGAAGAAGCCACGCTTCCAATTTTTGACTTTAAGACCGGCAGGCGCAGGGAATCCGGCGGAAGGAAGATAAGGCTGGATAGGCGCACCATGCTTGTCATTGAAGGCATACACGGCCTAAACGATGCCCTGACCCCGCAGATAAAGAGGGAAACCAAATTCAAGCTCTATGTTTCGGCTCTGACCCAGCTTAATCTTGACGACCATAACCGCATCCCCACCAGCGACAACCGCCTTTTGCGCCGTATGGTAAGGGACTCCCAGTTCCGAGGCGTCAAGGCCGAGAAGACCTTTAAAATGTGGCCCAGCGTGCAAAGGGGAGAAAAAAAGCACATATTCCCCTTCCAGAACGGTGCGGATGCGGCGTTTAATTCTGCCCTGGATTATGAATTGGCCGTCCTAAAATTCTACGCCGAGCCGCTACTCAGATCTGTCAAACCTGGAATGAAGGATTATGCCGAAGCTGTTCGGCTCCTGGCCTTCTTGGAGCATTTCGCGCCCATCCCCCCCCAATATGTTCCCGGCCAAAGTATATTGCGGGAATTCATCGGCGAATCGGACTTCAAGTACTAGTACCGGAAAAGGAAACTAAGGTTCAGGCAATAGGTTGAGTTTTCGCCGCGCTTAGAGCCAAGCTCCCTGCCGTTGATTGCAAAATCCACGGTCATGAAGCTGAGATCCAGGCCTATGCCAAAAGCGGGAAGCATGTCGCTAAAGCCGAACCGGAAACTCAGAACATTAAGCATCTTTAGCTCTATTCCAAGGCCGACATTAAGAAGCGGGCTGCGGGTCATGGATAAAAGATCCAGTATGTCCCTATAATCTGCCATGATTGTTAGATCCGAAATAAACCTGTCCAAAAAAGAGCTGCGAATCGAATACTTTAGCCCCAGATCCAAACGCCGTTTGACAGTGCCGTAAGAAGTATGTGTGGGAGACGAGTTGAACAGATGTGAAAAATCCGTAAACGAATGATAACCGGTTACAAGAACTGGCGAATACACATCAAAACATACCAGTGAAAAAGTAAAATTCTCCCTGAATGTATACCTTAAGCCCAGGTCAAGGCCCAGGCCAAGTTGAGTGCTAAACGGCTGTCCCAGAGGATCGTCCAGCATAGACAGAGCGTCAGTAATGGAGGCTGCTTTCAATTCTGATACACCCCTGAAAAAAACTTTTGCGAAAAAACCAGCATCCAGAAAATGATTATCTTTATTAATAATCCTGAAGGAATAACCGCCTATAGCAAATATTTCCCCGGCAACAACCGGTTCTATATTTGTACCGCTATTTTTCGCATCTGTTTTTATACGGTTAAAAACGCCAAGACCCCATCCATTGCCTACCCAGCCCAGGGAAATTGGGCCTACCATATCAAAACCCACGACAGGCCCGGAACCGCTTATTGTATCGGAAAGGTTAAGGGTACCCGAAGCAGAACGGGCTTTATCTATTATTTCAAAAAACGGGCCATAAGTACTAATTGTAAGCTCGGCAGCGCTGAATTGTTTTTCTATGCCAACTAAGGCCGCAGGATTGGTAAAAAGGGCGTGAAAAGAGTCGCCAACTGCGACATGATTACCGCCAAGACCCGCAAACCGGGCTGAAGGTATTACAAACGGATCAATACCATTTATTTGTCCGAAAACCGGAAAACTAAAACAGAGAAGAAATAAAACAAACCAGCAAAGAAAAATCCTCCGCATTGAAAACCTCATTATTTAATATATATCATATTATTATATCGGCCTCTGCGTCAAATCGGCGGTACAAAAGGTCTTCTTTTTTTGCTTCTGGCCTGCCGAGTATACGGCAGCGATAAGCCCTGCCGGCTTCTGGCTTAAACCCGTTTTTAGAGGAAATGTGAAGCTTAAGGTAATTCTCTGACAGGAAGGCGCCTTCTTCGGCAATTGCTTCAACTTCCCTGCCTATCCAGCGGCCAACATAATCCAGGCGCTGCATTCGAGCCAGACAATTAAGTTTTTCTGCCCGGATTCCGGCTTCTTTTTCTGTAATGCGGTCCTTGAAATTCCAGGCTTCCGTACCAGGCCGCCGCGAAAAAGGAAAGGCATGGATTCCGGCAAATCCCACTTTTTGGCAGAAATCGAATGTTTTGTCGAATTCAGCGCTGGTTTCTCCGGGAAAACCTGTAATAATATCACAGCCAAGAAAGGGATCGCCTTTGGCGGATTGAAGCAGCCTAATACATTCCAATGCCTCTTCTGGAGTATAAGACCTGTTCATGCGTTTAAGGATCACGCTGCTTGCAGATTGCAGGGAAAGATGAAAATGGGGGCGTATTCTTTTATGCGATACTGCCTTAATAAAAGCAGGGGAAAAAAACAACGGTTCCGGCTCTATCGATGAAAGCCGTATTCGTATACTTTTGGTTTCGGATACCAGATATTCCAGGAGCTCCGCCAGATTCAAAAAACCCTCTTTGCTTTTTCCCAAATATTGGGAGATATTTACCCCTGTCAGTACCGCTTCTTCATATCCCTTTTCCTCAAGCGACCTGAGACAATCCAAAACCTCGGAAGCCTCAAGGCTCCGTGTCTTTCCCCTGGCAATGCGTGTTCTACAATAAGAACAATGGTTATCGCAGCCGTCCTGGATTTTAAGGAAAGACCTGGAATGAAAAGAAAAACCATCTGGCCTGTAATTAAAAGACGGGTCGTCTGCGGAAGCTGGAGAACTCCGGCCTTGGCCTTGATAGAGCACCCATGCGGAAACCAGCTCTCTTAAACCGGAAAAATCCGTTTCAGCAGAACCAGAAGCTGCCAAAAAATGGGGCAATTCCAGCAATCGGTCTTTCGAGTCTCCTAGAATGACAAAAAGCCGCTTCTCTGGTCCAAATGAACTTGAGTCCTTTGGACTTCCGTCCAATGGACTAGTGTCCAATGATTCCAAAGCCTCTGCCTCTAACTGCGCATAACAGCCGGTAACAATGAGTATAAGCTCGGAATTTTCCCTTAGGGCCTTTCGGATTACCCTTCTTGCTTTTTGTTCGGATTTGGAGGTTACAGTGCAGGTATTGACAATTAGAATGGACGCGCCTGATTCTTCCCCAGTTGATTCTGCCAGGAAAAAACCTTCTTTGCGAAAGGCATCGGCAATGGATTCGCTTTCAAGCTGGTTTAACTTACAGCCCAAAGTATAAACGGCAACAGGCCATTTTTTAGCATCAAAAGGCATTTGTTGGATTGAGCGGCGGATTACCGCGCCTGCAAAGCCATGGCCTGCCTGACTCGATCAATGCCGCGCCGGGCATCCACAAGCTGTGAATTCAGTGAAAGGGCCTGGTTATAGGCAACTGCGGCTTCGGACAGATCCCCCGCGTTTTCCCTGGCATAAGCCAGCCGTGTCCACCAGTCCGCATTCCCCGGAACCCAGTGTACAGCGGTTGTCAGGGCAATATCGGCATGCATAAAACGGCCAAGCCGTATGTAAATTTCACCCAAATAATAGTACACCCTGTCTATGCGCTGGCCTGCCGGCGCCAGATTCACATATTCCTGAAAGAACTGGAGAGCCTCGGCGTTCCTGCCTTCATAAAAATGAATCTCTCCTAAAATTTCAATTATACGGGGATCATAACGGCTTATATTTCGCCCTGCCTGGGCATAGGTCATGGCTTCGGAATAGCGCCCCAGACTGATAAGGCTCCAGCAGATAACGACATGGGCCTCAATATTCCTTGGATTCTCCGCGATTTCGAGCCTGCATATTTCCACTGAGCGCTGGTAATTTTGGTTTCTGTATTCCGTCAGGGCATCAGGCCGATTCTGGGGAAAAACCTGGCAGGCCAGGAAAAAAAGGATAAAAAAAACAATTGGTCTATTCATAAAAGCAGATTTTACCAAGAAGGCCCGGAGCAAGGCAGAGAAGCTGCGCGTCATAATACAGGTTTTTTTTCTGTCATTGTACAACGCCCATTAAACACACATCCGGTCTCCATAAATATTTCCGGGGCCGTAACATTCCCGTGCAGCTTGCCGGTAACAGTTACTTCCACTTTCTCTGCAGCAGTTACATCGCCCTTAACCGATCCTCGGATGATTACCCGCGAAGCTTTAATATTTGCTTCAACAACCGCACCTTCATCAACTACCAGCAATGATTGGGCTGAAATATCGCCGGATAGTCTGCCGCGGATTAGGAAAGGCTTGTCAAACGTAAGAGTGCCGGAAAATTCTATATCTGAAGAAAGAATCGTGTCAAAATCGTCATCTTCAAGAGTATCGTTGTGCACATCAGTCATATAGAGAAATTTAACCGGGAGGGGCCTTCAGGTCAAGGGGTCTAAAAACGGCATACGCCCCTTCGGGCCGTTTGCCGATAGGAATTGATTTTAGCGCCGCCATTCGGCGGCGTGGCGTCATCCATGCCGTTTTTAGACCTCGACGAATGCTGCGCATTCGTCACCTAAAGCCTTGGAAACAGCGGCATCCATGCCGCCTAAAGCCTCTGGCTTAAGCGGAAAATAGGGCTATTTCATCCACTGTGTATCCGGTGTCTTCGGCTATGTGGGCTAAGGGATAACCCCTGGCTTTTAGGTTCTGGATTATCTCGGCCATTTTTGCCCTGAACTTCTTCCGTTCGTCCTCTACTCCCAATACGTAACCGCGTTCTTCCCCAACCCTTGATGCTGAATATAAACTGTGCGCCTGATCCTGGTCCATCATTCCTCCCAAGAAACTGGATATATTAGAGAATACGCTGACAAGAGCGTCTTTGTCAATTCTCCCTCTTGCTAAAAGCCTGGGGGTGTAATATTCTTAACTGTCAGGTTATTTTATAGTAATATAATTTAATTTGTACTATTTTTTTATGTTAAAAATGTAAGAAAACCCATCAGGAAAAGGGAGAGGCAAAATGAAACTTAAATTCAAGCTGAGTATAATGGTAATTGGTATTATGGTGGTCGTGGTAACAGGCATTTCTATACTGCTCTTGACCAGGGCTTCCAACAGCGCCCTTGACCTGAGCGTCAAGAATTTACGTTCTATGGCCAAGGAACAGTCCACGTACTGGACAGGCAGGGAAGAGCCTTTTATAAGGGTATTGCGTAATCTTGCAACTATTATGGGGGACTACGAAGATATATCGCCCGGTACCAGGCGGGATCGCTTTGACAATTTATTGCAAGAGACGATGGCTTCAGAAACTAGTGTCGTTTCCGTCTTTACCGTCTGGAGACCCAATGCCATTGACGGAATGGACAGCGCATATATAGGCCGTACCGGTTCCACCCCGACTGGGCAGTACGCCATGTCTTACACACGGGTAGCGGGGAATATAGCAGCAGAAACCACTTCAGACGTTGAAAGAAGCATAAGCCGCATCAACGGGACGAATGCACGAAGGGACCGTTTTGACAATCCTATACCCTTAACCATTCAGGGGCAGGATTTCCTGATTGTCGTAATGGCACTTCCTATTATAAACCCCCGTACCAACGAAATAGTCGGGGCCGTAGGTTTTTATTTGAACATCGCCGGGCTCTATACTGTAATAACACAGACCGTAAGTGCCAGCCCAGACATAGATGTAATGATAGTTTTTTCGACGGACGGAACGATTTTGGGGCATGTTCGTCAGGACTGGATAGGACAGCCTATGGGTACGGGGAATACGCCGTTCGGAGACCAACTTGAGGCAGCAAAGCAGGCCGTACAAAACAAAGGAGAAATACGCGGCAGATCATTTGCTCCCGCTCTCAACGATATTGCAGAATTCGTACTCCTTCCCATTGCTATAGGCAACTCCGAAAATGGCTGGGCTATCGCTGTCGTAGCAAAGGAAAGTAATATCTTAAGTGAAGTAAACGATTTAAGGTTATTTACCATAATTATAGCAGGTGTTGCTATCCTGGTTATGGCGGTAATACTATACCTTGTCCTTAATTCCACTACCAAGCCCATCGTCAAAGTGGCTGATACCCTCAAGGACATTGCCCAAGGCGAAGGGGACCTGACCAGAAGCATAGCTACCCAGTCAAATGATGAAGTCGGGGATCTGGCAAAATACTTCAACATGACTCTGGAAAAAATCAGAAACCTTGTGATGAGCATCAAGCAAGAAGCGACGGTACTGTCAAACATCGGCACCGACCTTGCCAGCAACATGAACGAGACTGCCGCTGCGGTAAACGAGATAACCGCCAATATCCAGAGCATCAAGGGCCGCGTAATAAACCAAAGCGCCAGCGTTACAGAAACCCACGCCACCATGGAAAACCTTGTCGGGAACATCAAAAAACTCGATGACCATGTTGAAAACCAGAGTGAAGTTATAAGCGCGCGCTCAACCTATATTAAGAATATGGTAACCAGCATAGGTTCTGTTACCGAAACGCTGATCAAAAACAGCGACAACGTAAAAACGCTTCTGGACTCTTCTGAAGTGGGCCGTAATGGGCTTCAGGAAGTAGCCGCGGACATACAGGAAATAGCCAGGGAATCCGAAGGCTTGTTAGAGATCAACTCAGTCATGGAAAACAT
>JAIRUO010000107.1 GCA_031254385.1 Treponema sp.
AAAATCGCGGCAAAGATCGCAACGATTGCGATGCCCAGGTTAAGGGTGGTATTGGAACTCCTGAAGGTATTGCTACAAAGCGCATCAACACAAACATCAGGGCCGCGCCAATTCCTATGGCTACTACGGTTTTTACAGAAATCTTAAACATATTTTCCTCCGATTAGAATATTATTTTGATAGTTTATACCATTTTTCGATTCTGTCATAGGCCGAGTTAATGCGTGCCGCCTTTTCGGTAGATTCCTTTATAAAATCTGGGTTGTTGCTGTGCCGATCAGGGTGGTAGACTTTGAGAAGCTTTTTATAGGCATCTTTGCACTCTTCTTCCGTGGCTTCAGGTGTTAGGCCCAGCTCGGCAAAATCCGCTTTTATTTCCGGTGGGACAGAGCGCTTCGACTTTCCGGCGGCATTAGGCCCGGGATCTTGTCGGCTGTCGGCTTTTTCTCCCCGTAGGAAACCTTCCAGTTCCTCATACGCGGTATTGTAGTCATCGTCATGACTTCTCCCAAAAGGCTTTTGTCTGTTTAAGTGTTCAGCCCCGTCATTGATATAGCTTTTTAGTACATTGCCCAAGCGGTCCCAGATACCCATGATATATTTTTATCATTTTTTTGAGGGAGTGGGGAGTGGGGTTGATGTTATACTGTATTATTTCAATAAACCAAAAATAATAGGCTCTATTGCTAAGGGGGGGAAGGGAAAGCCCTGCCGGTGGCTTTCGGCGTGATTAGACAGAGGCCATGCCAGAGCATGCGTAAAAGAAGGCCACGGCCGCTGAGCCACCGGCAGGGCTTTCCCTTCTCCCCTTAAGAATGAAGCTTTTTATATTTTGTCAAATGAATAATACGGAACACTAGCGCTTGGTTGTCTTTTGATTCCAGGCGTTTTTTATTCGGGCATTCTCTTCATTCGTAATCGTGGCTGTTTTGGTTGAAACGCTTTGTGTGTTACCTGTTGTTCTACCCCTTAAATTCGGTGCCGGGAGCTTATCGCAGATTTCCTGAAGCTTTAACGCCACAGCACTATATTTACCAGCTACGGAAAGATCATTTGCATGTTGGAGCGCAAGGTCTTTATACCCTTTAATAATCATTCCGAGTTTATCCCGCTCTTTGCAGTTTTTGTGTTTGTTTACCTCTGCTTCTATATTTATCATTTTTTCACCCTCTGTTAAATGTTAAATATGTTACAATCTTAGCCATAGACTAACTATACTCAACACAAATGTCAATACAAACAACGACCCCAGTCCCTGATCCCCGTTCCCTTCTTCCTACTCCCTACAGCTCCTTAAACGCGTATACAGCGCGGGATATAAAAGCAGAAACAGCCAATAGTATAAGCCCTATGCCGAACCCGCATACCAGTATGAGCGGCTGGTGCGTGGAAAAGAATTGCGTAAAGGCGTTCACATTGCTCAAGAAGTCAGTCCTTTGGGTAAAGAGTATGATCCCGACATAGACCAATATCATCGGAACCATAGCGTATACGCTCGCCTTTGAGAATGGAACCCGCATATATATTGGGTATTGCACCCCGGCGGCAAAACAATAGTACAGAAACGATATGGCAACATACATAAACCACGACAGCTTATCGAAGGGAACACTAACAATCCTCGATATAAGCGGGTATGCCGCGCCTGCCAAAATTATTCCGGCCAGGCCAATGACAAGGGCGTATATATACCGCCCCGCTACTATTTCGGATTTCTTGAGCGGCAGTATGCCGTATAGCCTATCGACGTTGTTCTTCTCATAGACTGAAAATAGCCCTCCGCCCATATAGGTCGCAAAGAGCATACATACCAGGGTCGTAAAGTAGGGGCGCTGTACTATAATGCCGATACCGCAAGACACTACGAACATAATCACCATAAGGCGCAGAGTGGACTTTGCCGCGTATAAGTCCAGCTTTAGCGCGTTAAATACCCTTTTCATTGATCTTCCCCCTTGCTGATGTAAACGAGGATCTCGTCAATCTTTGGCTGCTCCGTTACGATCCTATCCGTCAGTAGGCCGCGCTCGGAAACGGGCAGCAAGCCGTCAAAGCCCATCTTGTTTTGCGAAAGGCCAATGATGCGCGGCTTCATGTCGTCTGTTAATTCGGCAGTACCGCCCTTAACGACAAGAAAGTGATTCTCCAGGTCGTTCTTTGTGCCTGTATAGAATATTTTGCCGTTTGCGATGAGCGTGATATAGTCAGCGATTTTTTCCAGGTCAGAGGTGATGTGGGTTGAGAAGAACACGCTCTTTTCGCCGTCGGCAATATATTCACGCAGTATGTCAAGCAGTTTGTCGCGGTCAACAGGGTCTATTCCGCTTGTCGGCTCGTCCAGGATGAGCAGTTTTGCGCCGTGAGACATGGCGACGGCCAGCATCAGCTTCATCTTCATACCACGGGATAGCTCTTTTACGCGCTTATCGGGCGGCAGTTTGAACGTGTGCAGATACTCGGCGAATACGGCGCTGTCCCATTGCGCGTAGAACCCTTTTATAGCCTTTTCGCAGTCAAGGACGCGCCACGAATCTACAAAGAAAATATCGTCAAATACGGCGGCTAATTCCTGCTTAACGGCCAGTTCGTCCCGAATATTGTCAAAGCCAAAGACCTTGACCTCGCCAGCCTCCCTACGAGCCATGTTCAGTATACAGCGTATAGTGGTTGTCTTGCCTGCGCCGTTTTGCCCGACAAAGCCCATGATATACCCAGCCGGAAGCGTAAAGTTAAGGTCGCTCAACGCGAAATCCTGATAGGTCTTGCGGAGATTTTTGACCTCCAAAGCGTTAGTCATAGGTATTGGCCTCCATTTTGTTATTGTAACTTTGGTATTATAACGTGGAATGGGGACTAAGGGACAGGGGACTGAGGAAGGGACTAGGGGACTGAGGGGACTGGGGGACTAGGGGATTGAGGAAGGGACTAGGGGACTGGGGGAACGTATACAAAATTGTCATCAAATTTGATGTCATTGTCATTATTTTTGATGTCAATGACATCAATTTTAATTATAGTTTTGAGCGCTTTATTTGTCAGTTGCCCATGTCATAAGCGTTTCGTTAAAATGCGAGACCTATTCCTAAATAAAAAAATCTCCATCCCGATCCAGATGGAAGCTGATATTTTGAAATAACAATAGGGATAGAAAAACTTGGCATTAAATAAAAACCGCCAGCTTGACCAACATCTATTTTCCACCCTATTTCAGGTGTAATTACAAATCCATTTAATCCATGAGCAATATAGGTGGTATAAGTAAGCTCAGTATTATAAACAAAATCATAATAATTATACCTATCCCAAAGATTAAAATAACGATAATAACCTAATCCAAGACCCAAAAAGAAGGTCTTACCCGTGGGATACACACGAATGAATGCGTTTATTTCAAAATATGAAGAAATAGGAAAAAAATTGATTGGCCACCCATAAACACTTACTCCAAGCGATGCTCTGTAACTCAACATCCGTTCATACCTTGCGCCAAAGCCAAAAACAGCCATTTCTAATGAAATCCAGTTGTTTTTTGCATTGGCTGCTTTTTCTAGCGGCAGGCTGCTTGCTGCAAAATCCTGCTGCCCTGAACTGGAGACTAGTCTAAGGGATGCTGGAGGGCCTATTATATATTCAAGAACAATTTCCACCCCGGGTGCCTCTATAGCTCCAGCAGCTTCGGCAATACTTCCAGCGGTATTTAGAGCCCCTCCAACAGCAGCACCGCCGGGAATCCTACTGGCAATATTTCCAGCAGTCCTTCCAACAGCGCCAGGCCAAATATGAGTTTGTTTAAGTGTCAGCATATAGCCGCTAATAGTATCCTCAAATTCTATAGTACCTGTCGAAAAATTCTCCCCGTTTACCGTAGCTACCCATCTGTCGCCGTCAAATAGAAATTTCAAATTATTGCCGGCTATAGGAATAGCAGGCAATTGATTTAAAGCATATTGCACTAATTGTGACAGAGCAGATTGCGGGGTAGAAGTGCTCTCTAGTGATGAGTTTCCTTGCGATAAATTCTCTTGCAAGCGTTCCTGTCCGGTTCCGGCAGCAGTGTTAAAGACATCGACCATTCCGTTTTCATACCTAATACTCAGCACATTGGATATTTCAATAACAATCGTCGGCCCGTCCAAAAATGCAAAACGTTTGTATCTGATTTCTGAAGAAGATATTTCCAATACCTTTGCTTCAATAATATTCCCATCTCTTAAAACAATTAGGTCCTGGGCATTTATTGAAAATATAGCACCCAAAAATAAAAAGATAGCCATAAGAATACAAATTTGTTGTTTCATAGATTTATTTCCTCTTTGCATACATGGATTATTTGTCATGGTGAGGTTCCAAGTTCATTGTCTGTTTAACTACAGTGCCAGAAGTTTCCTGCGCATAGAGCAAAGCCTTTGAAGCGCCTTTTATGTAGGCCCGGCCTTCATCGCTTATCTTGGGAAGCCATTCTTTGAGCAATTTTATTTCCGGATCATCTAGGTTGACTTCCTGCTCTGATAACAACATAGTTGAAGTAGTATATATAACATTGTTGTATTAGTCAATAAATAATACTAAAAAAACTATTATTATCTCAAAATATACTATTTTCTTGCTCACATTGTTGTAATTTGGTAAAATAATTATATGACGGTCAATGAACGGCTTGCACAGGCCCGAAAGTCGTTAAAACTAACCCAGCGCGAATTTGCCGAAAAAATCTCGGTTGCCACCGGATTCATTGCAGCCATGGAAATCGGAGACAGGAAGGTAAATCCTCGGATCATGAAACTGGTCTCCACCATATTTAACGTTAATTTGCAATGGCTAGAAACAGGCGAAGGCGAAATGTTTTATACTGATACGGAAAAAGAAATAGAAGAAATAATTAGCCTTTACAAAAGGTTAAACCCGTTTTTCAAAAAATTTATTATCCGCCAGCTTCGGGAACTCATAGAGTTCAGGTAGGGGTTAGGGTTGTTATTCGAACAATGGGTGCAACCCAGAAGCATCGAACTAGTATTCTGTTACTAATGACATAGTGGATAATGTGTGATAATATAACCGCATAGAAGCCAACGGGAGGGAATCTATGCCGGAAAAAAAATATATTGTGACACTGACAGCAGATGAA
>JAIRUO010000111.1 GCA_031254385.1 Treponema sp.
GCGCGACACTGGTTCTGCCCTGTCGCCTTTCAACGCCTTCCTCTTTTTGCAGGGGCTTGAAACCCTTTCTCTGCGTGTGGAGCGTCATGTGAGTAACGCGCTTAAGGTAGTGGATTTCCTAAAAACTCATCCTCAGGTCGAAAAGGTAAATCACCCCGTTTTGGCTGATCGCCGCGACCATAAGCTCTACGAGCGTTATTTCCCGCGTGGGGCAGGTTCCATTTTCACCTTTGAAATCAAAGGCGATGCTACTCAAGCCAAACGTTTCACGGAAAGCCTTACTCTCTTTTCGCTATTGGTGAACGTAGCAGATGTAAAGTCCCTGGTCGTTCATCCTGCTTCTACAACCCATTCCCAGATGAGCGAAAAAGAATTGCTAGAAGGCGGAATCAAGCCGAACACCGTGAGACTTTCGGTCGGCACCGAGCATATTGATGATATACTCGATGATCTTAAGCAGGGATTTGAGGCTGTAAAATAAGGAGGACATTATGGCAAGAGCAGAGAAGATTACAGACCTTATCGGGAATACGCCGCTGGTCAAGATCAACAAAATCAACGAGGGCGGTGCAATAGTATATGTCAAGCTGGAGAGTTTTAACCCCCTGCACAGCGTCAAGGATCGCATAGCCCTTTCGATGATCGAGGCCGCGGAAAAGGACGGCAAGCTAAAGCCTGGAACCGTTATAATCGAGCCTACCAGCGGCAACACCGGCATAGGGCTGGCTTATGTGGCTGCGGTCAAAGGCTACAGGATAATCCTAACCATGCCGGAAACGATGAGCATAGAACGCCGCAAACTGCTCAAGGCCCTGGGCGCGGAACTCGAACTTACCGAGGGGGCCAAGGGCATGAAGGGAGCAATCGCAAAGGCGGAGGAACTTGCCGCTGTCACCCCTAATTCCTTCATTCCCCAGCAGTTCAACAATCCTGCCAATCCTGAAGTCCATGAAAAGACCACGGGCCCGGAAATCTGGAATGATACTGAAGGCCAGGTTGATATTCTTGTCGGCGGCGTGGGAACTGGCGGAACCTTAACCGGCGCAGGCAGATTCCTCAAGGCAAAAAAAGCCTCTGTCAAGGTAATTGCCGTTGAGCCTGCGGCCTCGCCTGTATTGAGCGGCGGCCAACCCGGCCCCCACAAAATTCAGGGCATTGGCGCGGGCTTCCAGCCTGCAATCTACGATCCGTCGGTTATTGACGAAATCTATCAAACCGATGAAGTAAAAGCCGGCGCTGCTGCCAGGCGGCTGGCAAAAGAAGAAGGTATCCTCGTAGGCATCTCCTCCGGTTCCGCCCTTGAAGCCGGCCTGGTCATTTCCAAGCGCCCGGAAAACAAGGGCAAGACCATTGTGGTGGTTCTGCCCGATACCGGGGAGCGTTATCTGTCAACCTGGCTTTGGGAGGAGTGATTAGGGAAGAAATGAACCACGGATAAATCCGCGTAATCCGTGGTTTCTTTGGTATAGTAGAAAGGCTTTTTACCAGAGCAACTTTAGGCCGTATTCTTTATATTGCTCAAATAATTCATCTTTGCTTATCATTATCATTTTTTTTGTTATAGCCTGCCAAATTAACATACGGTCAAAAGGATCTTTATGATTCTTTTTTAATGGCAGTTCATGAAACGATATAGTTTCTTTTTCCTGCAAATCTATTATAGTAAAATCCATATCTCTTGCATATTGAGGGAAATTTTTTATATTAATATTCCCGAATGAAAACTTTTTAATTTTTGCTTTAAGTGCTATTTCCCAAAAGGAAACTGTACTTACACAAATTTCATTGCTTTTATTGGAAATTATCTCTTTACCAGTTTTGCTCAAATCATTTGTCTTTAACGTGGCCCAAATAAATGTATGGGTGTCCAATAGATAAATCATAATCCCAAAAACTCTTCCTCGGAGATTTTACCGTTTCCATTTGTCTTAAATGTTGCTTTTCCATCTAAAATACCAATCCTTCTGGGATTGCCTATATCATCAATTGGGACTATCTTGGCTATCGGTTTTTTTGATTTACCATATAGAATCTTTACAGTTTCCCCGTTTTTCACTTGAACGAGTACATCGGAAAAATGGTTTTTTATATCGGCAACAGTTAACGCTTTCATATCTTTAGTATACATTATTCTTGACAACATGTCAATTATCACTATAATAGTTATTAATGGGTGGAATTCCCGCATTAATACTTTTATTGTTAGTTATCTTGCTGCCAGTCGTACCCCTGTTCGTTTGGTTTCGTATACGGCGTTTTGGGATGCTTCCCTTTTTTTTGGCGCTGGCAGCAGGTGTTTTTTCAGTCCTAATAGCCATGATGGGGCAGAGCTTTTTTGCGCCACTGGCTGCACCGGACGAGATTGGATTTTTTGTTCTCGGGATAATCCGTATTTCCCTGGTAGAGGAGTTAAGCCGACTCCTCTGCTTGTTTCTTCTGTTTCGGTTTAGCTTTGCCCGTATTTCTCCCTCTTATGGCGCTCCTTCTGGGCTGGTTGCGGGCGTTGGCTTTGCGGCAGCGGAAAGCATTTTTTATTCCCTTTCTGATCCGGTCGCTGCTTTATGGCGTATAGTTACAGCCGCCCTGCACGGGGCTTGCGGCGCAAGGATAGGAACAGCCTTGAGCCTGGGCAGAGAAAAAGCCCCCTCTGCCGTTATCCTGGTTCTGACGGCAATACTTATCCATACCGTGTATAACTTTTGTCTACTTAATCCCCGCCTTCCTGTCCTGGCTGCCCTGCTTGCCATAGCAGCTTTAGCCTCTTCCTTGATTGAGATGCGCTAGTGTACTATATTATTGAACCATGATGATTTTTACTGATGGCGGCTGTTCCGGCAATCCCGGGCCTGGGGGCTGGGCTTATGTAATAGTAGACGCCAAAGCTTTTGTAATTTCCTTAAAACTGGAGGATGCTTTAGGCTATATTATAGAAGAAAATTGCGGCGCAGAGGCAAATACTACCAATAACCGCATGGAACTTCAGGCTGTTATTAATGCCCTAGAAGCCGTCAAAGCAATGAATAAAGACCGCGTGCCGCTAGAAGTCTTTACAGACTCCCAATATGTCCAAAAAGGCATGAGCCAGTGGATTTTAGACTGGAAAAACAGAGGCTGGAGGACTTCGGGCAAGGATCCGGTTAAAAATCAGGACCTTTGGCAGCATCTGGACGCACTGGCATCTGGGTTTTCCATTACCTGGCGCTGGGTAAAAGGCCATGCGGGCAATGTATTTAATGAGCGCTGCGACAGCCTTACCCAAAGGGCAATAAATTCCCTAAAATAATTAAATAATATTTTTATTTTTGTGCTTGTTTTGCTTTTCTTTTAATGTTATACTGCTGTAACGTAAAGCATAAATTTAAGGTATAAAAATGTGTTATAGGAGTTGCCTATGAAAATCAAATATTTGGGACTTGTTTTTTTTGCCTTGCTGATCATATTTGGGACAATTTCCTGCGGAGGCACACCCGCCCCAGCCGGAGAGCAAGAGTCAACAACGACAACAACGACAACGACAACGACAACGACAGATACTGGCCCTGCTGCGCCGGATCAGGCAAGTCTGAATAATCTGAATGCTGCCATCTTGAGAACAGACAACGCCAGAAAGCTTGTCATGGATTTTAAGGGCCCTACTTTCTTTCCATCGGATTGGGCAAGCGCAGAAAACATCTATAATAGGGCACAGGGACTGGGCAGGGCTACTGCCGATGCTGTCAGTCAAGCCATCCCCCTGTATAATCAGGCTGCCACTGCTTATGACGCATTAGCTGAAAAAACCATCCCGGCTTATAAGCAGGATTTGGAAGATCAGATAATAGATGCCCGGGACCTAGCCATTAGTGAAGGCGCCCAGTCTCTTGTGCCGGGTTACATCCTGAAAACAGACTCTTTTGCAATAGAAGCTCTGGAGCAGTATGAGGCAAAGGATTATTACAAAGCGAATGATACAGGCCTTTATATGCTGGATTCATATAAAGCCATAACCGTTGGGCTTAAGGCTTATAAACTCCGCATGGACATAGAGGATCTGGGTCTTTATTATTATGATTCCGTCGCTCTGGATGCTGCAGATGAAATTGGCTATTCCGCCCTGGATGATTTTGAGAACGGGGATATCGCGTCTGCCTCAAACAAGGCAAACGATGTCCTTGCCCGTTATGAGCAATCTTTTGCCGGGACTATACAAGACTTTGTTACAGATATGGGTTTTCTTGCTACTGCTGAACGCTCAAGAGCCCTGGAAGCTAGGGCCGATGTGGCAGTTAAATCGGATTATGATGCTGCTTATGCAATATTTGTTCGGGGAATCAATGCTCAAAATGACAGGGATTTTGAAACGGCTGCAAGGAATTATAAGCAATCCAGAGATATGTTCTTTGCTGCAAGGGTAAGTGCCCTAGAAAAACGCCTTATAGCTGAAGAAGCTATCCATGAGGCGGAATTAAGAATAGCAGAAAGTGATGAAGCCGCATACAGGGCAGAATTACTTATCGGAGGAGGAGTGCAATGAAACGCAGGATTATTATTGGATTGATTTTGGTATGTTTTCTGGGAACGCCTTTGTTATTCGCTCAGTATAACACTGAACTTCCCGAACCCGTGTACAATGAAGCTGCTTCCGTAGAGGTGCCGCTTTTTTCCGGTTCCGCAGGATTATGGCTTCCAAATTTTGAGGAAGTCGCCTTCTATCTTTGGAATTTCGATATCATAGATTATCAAACTATGGAATTCCTTCCCTTTGCTTATCTGGCGCAGGCATCTCAGTCAGATGCGGGTATTCCATCTGATCTTCGGAATAACCGATGGTATATTGAAAGTGTCAGGCTAACCAATTTGGCCCTTGCGGCTTATGAAGAAGGAAACTATGATGCTTCCACACAATATGCACACGAAGCCATTCGTTTTGCAGAACTATCGGACGAGTATGTTCGTTTGCAGCTCAAAATAAGAGAAGCCGATAACGCTATTGCGGCTGCTCAGGCAAGGCTAAATTGGGCTTCTTCATCTTCTGTAAATGCGGCGATCCGTTTCCCCTCAGAATATAATATTGCGCAAACCGCATTTTTTGAAGCAAATAACTTTCGCAATGCCGAAAACTGGGATGACGCTATTTCTGCCGCAGAAAGGGTAATAAACGCGTTGGCTTTTGTCACCGATTCATCTGGAATTACTCCGCCGGTTCAACAACCGGGTCCTGGCGTTTATAATCTTCCAGCCCAATATACTGTTCAGCCTTGGGCAATTTCCAAAGACTGCCTCTGGAACATAGCCGGACGGGCCTGGGTTTACAATGATCCGACCCAGTGGAGATTGCTCTACAACGCCAATAGGGCAAGACTTCCTCAGCCGGATAATCCTGACTTAATCCATCCCGGTATGGTTCTGGATATACCTAGCATAGGGGGAGAAGTCAGAGAAGGTATGTATGATGCGAGCCGTGCTTATGT
>JAIRUO010000121.1 GCA_031254385.1 Treponema sp.
AGGGTGGTTTCTTGCAGGGCAAGAACAACCAGGGTTGAGGCGATTAAAAGGGCAAAAGAAATACTAAAGATCATCCTATAACCAAGAACATCCGTGCGTGGAATTCCGTAACGATCAAGTACGATAAATAGAATGATTACTATGATAAACCCAAAAATATTACCAAAGTGCGAGATTGCGCCGGCTATACCCAAAGAAGCTCCGGCCTTATCGCGTTTTGCCAGGTCCATGGCAATGGTAGATCGTACTGGCATGAGGATGTGTTCGCCGGTGCTGAATACGACCATAAACACAATAACGAAAACTTTCGTCATAAACAGAGGGCTGGTAGAACTAAGAAGGAGCCCTGCCATACCGCCTACTGTTATTGCAGTGCCGATTTTGAAAATCTTGCTGGCGGTAAAACGGTACATCATGGCCAGGATCACCACTACCAAAAGCCCGGGCATTTCCCTGAAAAATTCCACAATTCCCCGCTCGAAGGGGCTAATATGAATTATTTCCGCAAGGTAATTGTCCTGGATTCCCCGGTAAAGGCCGTAAGCCACGCCCCAAAGCGCCAGAACGCCCATAAAACGCCCCACTTTGGCATCGCTGCGGTAAATATTCCCAAACCAGCTCATATATAAACTATTGCATTACATTAAAATAAAGTCTATGCTTTGGCTAAACCCAAGTCTATTTTTGGGCCTTTCGGACATATAAAGTCCGAAAACTTTTATTTTTGGATGGATGTATGAAGATCAAAACCGTGCTGCATGTTTTTCCGGGAATTCCGGCGATAATTGTTTGCCTTTTCCTGTTGGGCGGCTGTAATAAAACCGCAAATGATCCCAATTCTTTTACCTTTAATAAAGATGCCAGTTATGCGTTAGGAATGTATATTGCTTCCCAGTTTCAAATTCCTGATGTTCATTATGATTATCAGTCCTTTATGGAAGGTTTTAGGGCATATAACGAAATGCTGGAAAGCAGATTCTCCATGGAGGAGGCAATAAATAAAATCAACGATGCCTTTATAAGCTATGAGAACTGGTACATGGGCGCGTACATGCCAGATCCATATATGCAAGATACTTATACCTGGTCGGCTGAGGATCTCGAAATAAATCGGCAAGATGGCATTCAAGTTCTTGCAGAAAACGCAATGAGGCCCGAAGTAAATGTCCTGCCGTCAGGACTCCAGTATGAAGTAATTGAGGAAGGCAATGGAATCAGGCCCGCAGCTTCTGATATTGTAAGGGTTAATTATGAAGGGATGCTTATAGACGGAACAGTATTCGACAGCTCTTACGCCAGGGGCGAGCCGGCGCAGTTTGCTTTGCGCGATGTCATCAGGGGCTGGACCGAGGGCCTCCAGCTTATGAGCGAGGGAAGCACCTATATTTTATTCATTCCTTATGAGCTTGGATATGGTCCCACTACCACAGGTTCAATACCGGGGTATTCTACCCTGATCTTCCTGGTAGAACTTCTTTCGATAGTCAGATAGGAAAATGATCTTATGAAAAAAACCATTTTTGTTCTTTTCTTTTGTGCACTTGCATCCTTCTGTTTTGCAGAAGGGATTGCAGAAGAAGCGCGGCGGGGTAACGAAAGAGCTGATTTGAGCTATGCCCTTGGAATGATTTTTGCTTCCGACCTTAAACAGTACGGAATTGACGATGTAGACTACTCTGCTTTTTCCCAAGGCTTTAGACAATACCTTGAGGATCAGAAAACTCGGTATACCCTTGATGAAGCGTTTGACCTGGCTGATAACGCTATCTGGGCCATTATGACAGAAAAAGCAGAAACCAACAGCCGGGCGGAAAGGGAATTTTTAATAGAAAACGGCGCCCGGCCAGAAGTCTACACCACGGAGAGCGGCCTTCAGTATGAAATTATCGTTGAAGGGACCGGACGGCTGCCAGAACTGACTGATTATGTCAGAGTCCATTACGTGGGTTATCTCCTTGACGGCACTGTGTTTGACAATTCTTACACCAGGGGAGAGCCTGAAGAATTTCCTTTGCGGGGGGTCATCCAGGGCTGGAGCGAAGGTTTAAGGCTCATGCACGAGGGGGGAAGAAGCCGCCTCTACATCCCTTCCGCTCTGGCTTATGGCGCTCAGGGCGCGGGTGGCTTGATTCCGCCTAACTCGGTTGTAATTTTTGAAGTAGAATTCCTGGAAATCGTAGACAATCCTCAGGATTATTATTGGTACGATGATGACTACTGGTACTACGATGATGATGACTACTGGTACTACGATGATGATTATTACTGGTAGTTATTAACGTCTGCTTTTAAGGTAGTCGCTAATAACTTGCTCAAGGGAATTCTCATTTAATCTTAGTATGTCTTTTTCGCGTTCATAGCTCTCGTGGGAGTCTGATGCATGCGCGGTATTTACCATGATATTGGAACCGAATTCCCTACGCACCGTTCCGCTTGGCGCTTTTAGGGGATCTGTGGGCCCCAGAACATCACGTATCTTCCTGATTGCGTCTTCGCCTTCATAAACCATGATCATACACATAACATTGCCGGGCTCGTCTGTGTTCCCGGATGGATATGGGTAGTCATCGGGCCTTAGGCCTGACATAAATTCTATTATTTTATGAAATTCTTCCTGGGCACATTCTACGCCGACACTCTCGGTAAGGGTTTGCAATACCTTGCTCCCAAACCTGACTTTTAATTCTTCTTGCAGAATATCCAATGCCTTTTTTCCGAATCTTGGCCCCAGATTTTTTATCAGGGCTGACTCCACGGGGCCGTAAAAATCCAGGGCTTGTTTTAATGAAAAACGGTGTACTTTCATCCCAACTATTCGCAGCCCTGTCCTGGAAAACATGTCAATAATCGCGCCGGGCTTGGAAGACGCGTATTTCCAGTTGTCAGGCTTGATGATTGCCAGGGTACGTTCTATTTTAGAAGGATCAGGATAAATCAGATTGCTGACTATATTTTCAGTTTTTTTAAGGAATTTGGCAAAGAGGGCAAGGTTATCATCCGCGTATTCCTGTATTCTGGGAGTCAGGACAGCAGGTTCAAAATAGATAATTTTTTCAGGATCCTCCGTGGCGTAAACTAGATCCGCATAGGTATCCCTAATGGTTTCCCCATGAAGCGATTCCAGGTTTAGTGATTCTATTTTAACGGATTCTACACTTTGGTCCTTCTGAAACAAGGCACCGCAGATTTGGGATAGTTTTTCGCAGGGGTTTTCACCCCTAAAAACCATGAGCAAAGACCTGTGCCTTCTTCCTCCAGAAGGGCCCAAGTTGCGCTCAACGTATTTGGCCACCAGTTCCGGGCCCTTGCTATAAATACTGGAAGCCGCGTGCCGGATCATATCCGCGTATTTTTGGGTATATTCCTCATCAAGGGCTATCATCTGTGCGCCCACCAGTTCCAGATCCACTCTGGAAAGCAGGCGAGAAATAACTCCGCCTGTCCGGCTCTTTACTACTGTATAGGGAGTGGCGATTACATAAGAGAGGGTCTGCTTCAAAATGTCCTTCCTCAATAAGGCTTTGTTAGTGTAACGAATAGCCCCCTTTTTGTCTATAACTGTTTTCTATATAATAAGGATGATGAAAGAGACAACTGTGTTAAGAACCATGCGGAATATCGGCATAATGGCCCATATTGATGCGGGAAAAACAACCACCACCGAAAGGATACTCTACTATACCGGAAAGAGCCACCGCATTGGCGAGGTAGATGACGGGGAAGCCATTATGGACTGGATGACCCAGGAACAGGAGCGAGGAATAACCATCCAGAGTGCTGCCACGACAACCTATTGGGAACGGGCCAATGAAGATAATAAAAAGCAAAAATATCAGATAAATATTATTGACACTCCCGGCCATGTTGATTTTACCGCAGAAGTGGAGCGATCCCTTAGGGTTCTTGACGGCGCGGTGGCTATATTCGATGCGGTGCATGGCGTGGAGCCGCAAACAGAGACAGTATGGCGTCAGGCGGAGCGGTATCAGGTGCCTTGTTTGGGTTATGTAAATAAGATGGACCGCATTGGCGCGGATTTCTTCCCTGTTCTTCACGACATACGCGAAAAGCTGGCGGCAAATCCTGTTGCCCTCCAGATACCAATAGGGAAAGAAGGCAATTTTGAAGGGGTTATCGATCTTATTGTCATGACTGAAATACGCTGGGATTCGCAGACCGACGGCGAAAAAATGGAAATAGTCCCAGTGGCAGAAGCGCGGCAGGCCCTTGCCATAGAATGGCGAGAGAAAATGATTGACGCGCTTTCTAGTGCTTCCGATCTGGTTACAGATAAATATTTGTCCGGGGAAGAACTTACTCCCGCTTTCATCAGGGAAGAACTGCGCAAGGCCGTGATTAGCCGAAAGATACTCCCTGTATTTGCCGGCGCTTCCCGCAGGAACATGGGCGTACAGCCCCTGATCGACGCTGTGGTGGATTTCCTGCCTGCCCCTGACGAAAGTCTGCCTGTTCTGGCCCATCACCAGAAAAAAGAAGAGGAGGTCCCGGTTCCTTGCGATCCCAATGGCACAGCTCTGGGGTTGGTTTTTAAAATTCAGAATGAAAGAGAGGCAGGTAGCCTTTGTTATGTGCGCATGTATTCCGGAAGTATAAAGGCCGGCACCATGGTATATAATATCGGAAAGAAAAAAAGGGAACGGGCTAACCGCATCCTGCGTATGCATTCAAACAGGTCGGAGCCAATGGACACGCTTTCCGCCGGGGACATTGGGGTCATTATAGGAATGAAGCTGGCCCAGACCGGAGACACCATAGGAAGCGAAGGCTGGCCATTGCTCTTGGAGAAGATGCAGTTTCCCGAACCGGTTATCTCCGTATCAATGGAGCCAAAAAATCTTTATGAACAGGAAAAATTAAAAGATATCCTTGCCATCCTTTCTAAAGAAGACCCCACCTTTATTGCCAGAGAGAACGAAGAAACCGGACAGCTTATAATATCCGGCATGGGCGAGCTTCATCTGGATGTTCTGGTTACCCGGATTATTAAGGAATATAATGTGGGTGCGCGGGTTGGGAAACCTCAGGTTACCTACCGTGAATCTGTGAGCGCAGTTGTAGAGAGAACAGAGCATTTTTCAAAGGTCATCGCCGGGAAAGAAAACGCCGCCTCTTTAAGCTTTAAGATTGAACCCATGGAAAGAGGAAAGGGAAACCATTACAGTTGGGCGGTCAGAAAGCCGGAAATCCCCGAAGACATACGCGACGCTGTAGAGCAAGGCGTTAACGCCGCCTTCCAGTCCGGCATAGTCCTGGGCTATCCCTGCATTGATGTTGGCGTAACCATAACCAACGCGGTCTACAATGAGCTAAGCGCCTCAAGCTTTGCATTTGAGGCCTGCGCGAGCATGGGCTTTGACGAGGCTTGCCGCGCCGCTTCGCCAATCCTTCTTGAGCCAATTATGTCGGTTATACTTACATCCCCAAAAGAATCTGTTGGCGATGTTATCAGCCTGATCACCCAGCGCGGAGGCCAAGTGCTCAGCATGGAATCCAAACCCGGCGGCGATGAAATAAAAGCTCAAGCGCCCATGGAAAAAATGTTCGGCTTTATGACCCCCCTCCGCAGCCAGAGCCAAGGCAGGGCAAATTTCACGATGGAATTCTCCCATTTTGAGAAAACGGGAAATAGGGGTTAGGGATCGTTATTCGGAGTATAGCGATACTTCTGGGTAGCACCGCAATAATTCGAATAACAACCTCTAATCCCTAAATCCTAACCCCTAATCCCTAACTACAACAATGGCGCATACTCGGCTTCGTAGCGCTTCAACTGCGGATTATTCGGGGCAAGTGCTAATGCTTGTTTCAGGTAATAGACGGCACGGCGTTCATCGCGGCGGCGGTGGTAAATTTCGAACATGGCTATTAGGGCATTAAGGTTTCTTGGATCTTCAAAAAGGCTGGAGCGGAGATCGTTCAGTGCGTCTTCTTCGTTGGTCCGGGTTCTGCTAAGGAGATAATGGTAGCGGCTCCTGGAAGCGCCGGCAGGGGCGTTGCCAAGCCGGGTGTTTATAATACGCACTGCTTCTTCCCTGCGGCCTGTGTCGATCAGTGCGGTAATATAGGCCACTGTCCCCTCTTCAAAAGAGGGATCACGCTCATAAAGCTCGCGGGCATAAGAGAGCGCAGCAGCGTTATTTCCCTGCTCTTTCTCGACCGTATAGGCGTCAAGCAAATCCTGGCTCGATCTGCGCTCAGAGAGAAGCCGTACCAGATACGGCCTGGCCTCTGCCCAGGCCTCGCGGCGTATCGCATCCTGCAAAGCCAGGGTAATCACCGTAAGGGATGGGGCAGTATCTTCCAAAAGGCGCGTTAGGAGATTCCGGCCTTCGGTCTGATCGGCTTCGCGGCTGGACTCCATCAACAGACGGGCGGCGTAAACCGAAGCTTCATCATCCAGAGCGCCACCTGCATTTCTAAGCAGGGAACGAAGGTAAGTAAGGGCAGAATCCCGGTTGCGGTAGCCTTCAAACTGAACCCTGGCTCGTAAAAAAAGATAGAGCCGATTATTGGAGTTTATCGAGGCATAAAGATCCAGAGGGGCCTGTGCCTGTATAAACTGGCCCTGTTCTACCATAATATGGGCCCTCATAAGAATGAACTCTCCGTCACGGCTGTCCCTCTGGAGTATTTCCGCTATTGCCGGTTCGGCCCTAGACCAGTCCCTGGCTTTATAGTAGGCAATGGCAAGCTGTCTTTTTACCTGAAGGTTATCGGGAAAAGCTATAGTCAAATCCAAAAGCAAATCTACCGCTTCCCCTGCCCTATCCTGAAGTTCCAAAACCTGGGCCAGGGCAAGAGCCGCCGGGTAACATTCAGAAGAAAGCTCCCAGGCCTTTGAATACAGTTCAAAAGCCTCGTCAAGCCTGCCGCTACGCTCGTATATCATTCCTATAAAATAAGGAGGCAGGACAGAAGCGGGATTCATTTCCTGCGCCCTTTGCAAATCCGGCAAGGCAGCAAGCAGTTGATCCTGCGTTCCGTTCTGTCCGCTATAATAAGCCAAAAAAGGCAAAACCAGTTCCAGGAAATCCCTTGAAGAAGGAATGGGGCTGTAGGTTCCCCTTTCTGCATCACGCAATATACGGGCATAATTATGGTTCTGAGGAAGATCCTGAGCCGGAATCTGGGCTGCAACACCAGGGTAAAGTGTCCTTAAAAGAGTCCCATTTACCGCGTTCATAACCCGCCCAAACTCGGTACTGCCTACATCTCGGCTCCGTATCAGATTAAGGGATTGTATAAGGGAGGAAGGCGTTCCGGTTTCTGTAAGACGGCGAATCTCTTCAACAACGCCCCCCGTTCCCTGGGGCCTGGGCTCGGGTTCTACAGTAACGGGCTGCGGCGCCTGGATAGGCAGGGGTGTTTCAGTTTCCTGATTTCCTCTTGAAGTCGAACCGCAGGCAGAAAAAAAAATCCAGACTAGTAGCGGAATAAAAAGATATTTATATCTCACGGCCCCTTGTCTCCTGCACTGTTCCTGGAGCCCAGGGAACCCAGCACCAATATAATTCCCGCAAGAACAATGAGAAGAGGCCACCAATCTACAATAAACTGCTTAAAAGAAAAAGTTACAATATCAAACGAAAAAATAAGAAATACAATTCCCAGAGCCACAAAAACACAGGAAGGCACCACATATCTGGCACGGAATGTGCCGTAATAGCGCCAGCCTGCGGGCAAAAGGGCTAACCCTGAAAAAACCGCTGCCAGAGGCCAAGCCTTTATAAGGAAGGAACCGGGGATTACTCCCAGGGCTACAAAAAATACTAAAAAACCCACCATGCAGAAAAGAGAGGCGAAAAAAAGATAAACCACCCTTTTATTCAGTTTTATTGCCAGCACCGCAAAAAGACAGCCCACAACAAGAAACAGGAAAGCCACAAAAATAGACAAGCGCGAAATTCCGGCTATGGAGCGCACAAGGCTTATTACTCCCAGAAGCATGAGGAAAAAACCGATAATAAAAACAGCCCATGCTGCAATACGGCGGGAAGATTGCATATATAGTAAGTATATATATTCCCTCTTCCCTTGCCAATGGGAATATGGCTGTGTAAGATAGAAACATGTGGAAAACCAAGGGTTTTGAATATATAAGCTGCTCTATACTCTGTTTGTTAATTTGCTCTTGCGGAATAAACGGGGATAAAAATACCGTAAAAATCGACCCCTATTACCTAACCGGAACCGGGGAAAGCCGGGAAACTATAACTAACCTTTTTACCCTTTTAGCTGATGAAACTCCTGGCGAAGAAGGGCACTTTACCGTAATCCATGAAATTGCCAATTATTATGTCAAGCAAAAAGAATATACCAGGCTGATTAACTTTCTGACCTCCTTGACAAATAAGAATCCTTTTGACCCTTACGATACCTATTACCTGTATATGGTTGCCGTTGCATATATACAGGACGAAGCATACCCTGCCGCAGCCCTGTACCTTAACTTAATCATAAAAAATTATCCTGATTTGATTGTAATGGGAGAATCCATACATCTGGCCTGCCTGAACCATCTGATTACTATAGTTGATGATCCTGAACAGAGGGTCTGGTATTATGAAGAACTCATCTCCCGCTTCGCCGACAGCATTGATTTGGGAGCAACGTATTTTCTTTTGGGCCAGGCTTATGAGCAGATAGGCGAATGGAACCAGGCTATCCGGGCCTATATACAATATCTTCCTTTTATCAATTCCAATGTACCAGGATTTCCCAACGCGAGTATTTATGCCAGGCAGCTTGTAGATTTCTACAATTCCCCCAAAAACTGGAGCTTTGACAGTATCACTTCATTGGTTAGCGCAGTAAAAATCGCGCTGGAAACCGGAAGCTATGTCAGCCTGGAACGAATAAGGGCAAAGGTGAATTTCTTTGCCCGTTCCTGGGAGCAGGGAGATACCGATAATACGGTAACAGTGGAATTTACCCTTTACGATTTTTTACGGGCCGCCAGCCGCATCAGCTATGCCGCGAATTTGGACGCTGGTTCCAATGCCAACGAAGCGTATCTTCGAACCTGGGGCTGGTCACCGTACATTTCCACCTGGTACCTCTATTTTCGGAAGATTTACTTCCCGCTAGATCCAGAAATCCACGGCCGCTGGGAATGGGCAGGCGTTTATTACGGAGAAAAATTTTAGCTAATGCGAAATAGGAAGATTATAAAACCACGGGGTAACACGGAGTTTTTTATAGTGATTTTCTTGCTTTTCTGTGGATTAAGTGTCCATGCGCAGGAAGATTTTAGTGAGGCAGACTTCTCCCGGCCTCTGCGTACTGTAATAACAGCCTCTCCGCTTCAAGAGGCCAGCCTTGTTTCTATTAATCCAAGTCTGCTTGGAAATGACCTTTATCCGGCAAATTCTCTCTTAAACGCTCTGGATCTGGACAGGGATCTGTGCCGTTACTATATAGCTCAGTATTCTAGCCCTTCCGGGCTGGCCTGGCTCAGAACGATAATGAAAAGGGCCGGGCCCTATCTGGCTTTTATACGGGCAGAGATCAGGGATAGGAACCTGCCGGAAGAGCTTCTTTACCTGCCGGTAATAGAATCCGGCTATCTTGCTAGCGCGGTAAGCAGTTCCGGCGCAACAGGGCTTTGGCAGTTTATGAGCAACAGCATTGCTCCCTTTGACATCAAGGTTACTGATTGGGTTGATGAACGCAGGGATTTCTGGAAATCCACACAGGGAGCTTTACGCAAACTCGAAGACAATTACAGGGCTTTGGGGGACTGGCCACTGGCCCTAGCCGCTTATAACGCCGGATTGGGGGCTATATCTGGCATAGTCCGGCAGACAGGAATCAGTAATTACTGGGTCCTTTCAGAAAGAAACCAGCTTAGGACAGAAACCGTTCATTATGTGCCAAAACTACTGGCGGCCTCTTACATCCTGTCCAATGCCCGCGAATACGGCATAGTCCTCTGGCCCGAAAACCCGGACTGGACCCGCATTCAGATTGACCGCCCTGTGGATCTGAACCTCTTGGCCGCCGCAGCCGGCATTGATCCAGCTCAATTAAAAATGGCTAACCGGGAACTTAACTATGACATTACCCCTCCAGAAAGAAACTACCTTCTTAAAGTAACAGCACAGGACGCGCCAAATGTGATCACAGCCCTGGCCGGTGACCTTCCCCTCATCAATTATTACATTCATACCATACGATCGGGAGACACGCTTTTGGCCCTGGCAAGTCATTACGGTATCACGGTTGACCAGATTACCGCAATGAATCCGGGAGTCCAGGCAAGAAACTTAAGGATTGGCAGCAACCTGATGATCCCTGCGTTAAGGGATGCGCCCAATATGCCAATTGCTTCAGCCAATACCCTGAACTTTTCCGGGTCTTACCAGGTCAAACAGGGGGACACCCTCTGGTCAATAGCCCGAACCCACGGAATAACCCCGGAGGTACTGGCAGAAGCCAACGGCATGGCTGTAAATGATATACTACGAGAAGGAAGAGTCCTAAAAACGCCGATAAGATAATTATGGCTGCCTTAAAAAAATTCTTTACCGGAAAAGACCGGTTTTTAACAAAAACTCGTATATTCGTTTTTGCCCTGGTACTGCTATGCTCTGTTGCGTCTCTTTCCTTCGCGTCTGATACGCCAAGCTTTGCCATTTCTGCATTGCTTAATTGGGAACAGGGGAACCTAAGCGCCGTTACAGAATTAAACCTTCTTTCCGCCGGAATCAGGCTCCCAGGAGGCCGTAGCCTGGCCGAAGAAATTTTAAAGGACGAATACATCGCGCTTGTAAGGCCACTGATTCTTTCAATACAGGTTGATTCGTCTTCGACAGTAGACGATCTGGTTCAGAGAAGGGAAATTAGCCTTAGGGACTTGGACGAATTATGCCTTACCGCCCGCATGATTCCGCCAAGTATTTCTGCGGATATGATGAAAATTACAGGGCGTTATACCATTGACCTGAGCCGCTTAAGCGCGATGTTTATACGCCACCGCCAGGCCGGGGAAAGCATTAGGCCCATTAGCCTTCCCCCTGCCGCTAATTATACGGGAATAATAATAATCGCGGATATGGCACTTCCGATCCACGGCAGAAACTCCAGCGCCCTTGTAAGCCCCTGCCTTTTCCCCAAAATCTGGGACACGGACATGAACCTGATTTACGAGCGCAATCTGACAGACCCCGCTTTAACCGGTTCCGGCTTAAAGCCAATAGTCCATTACGCAAAACGAGAAAACATTTTCCGGCCCACGCCTTCCGGCCTTGACGAGTCATTAATAGCACTGGTGGGAGAACGTCCCCTTAGAATATTCGCCCGCTCTGTATTCGGCGCAGTACCCACAGACCCCGTCATCGACCAGGCAGATGCCTTGCTCATACTCGCTAACGAAAACAACCGCCGCCTACTCAGAGAAGGCCGGGTCGTGCTGGTTGTCAATGACCTGGTATTGGGGGTTAGGTATTAGGGATTAGGGGTTAGGATATAGGGGTTGGGTAGCTTGCGCCGTTATGTATACTTATATAACGAATGAAGACTAATAAATATCAAATTCTCATTCTCTTATTCGTGATAATTTGTGTATGCCTGGCCGCGCAGGAACAAGGAGACTACCTAACCATTAAGATTGTCGAAATAGGACCAGGAGACGAGTTTTTTTCGTGGTGGGGGCATTTGGCCGTAATGGTGGATAATGAGCTTACCGGTAGATCGCTTTTTTATGACTTTGGCGTTTTTTCCTTTGACGATCCTAATTTGGTTCGTAATGTGCTTAAAGGCGATCTGAATTATAATATAATTGTTAGTAACGCGCAGGATGACCTTGCATGGTATAAACAACATAATCAAGATATAACTCTTTACAGTTTAAATCTGGACTCTAGGCAAAAGGAACAAATCGCTTATGCTCTAAATTGGAATGTCCAGCCACAGAACAGTAAATATTTATATAAAATCTTTACCGATAATTGCGTTACACGAATAATGCTAATTATTGACGATGCGCTTAACGGTACATTCATAGAAAAATACAAAAATGAAAACGGACGATTCACCCTGCGCGGACACGCAGGGCGGCATTTTTACCACGCTCCCCTTTTATACCTGTTCTTAAACTTTATCATGGGTGAAGAAATAGACAAGCCTTCATCAAAATATGACGAAATGTATCTGCCTTCCGAATTAACCGCAGCTCTTGCCGACTTTACTTATACAGACATTAATGGAAATATACAGCCCTTAGTAAGCGGCATCGAAAGAATAAACACCTCAATCGGAAGGCCAACGGTTTTATCAAGGCCACCAAATAGCTGGCTGTACGCTTTTCTTGCCGGTATGATAATGGCTATTTTCTTTATGTTATTGATAATTTTTCAGAAAAAGAACAGGGGCTTGCCACATGTTTTTTATATTAGCCAGAGCCTTATAGCCCTGTGCTGGGCTTCGATGGGAACTGTTCTTTTTTACACGATGTTTTTTTCTCATCATAGTTATACATATAACAACCTGAATATTTTATATGCCAACCCGCTTCTTTTTACCGCAGTTCCGATGGGGATTTTATGTGCATTTACAAAACAAGAAAGAAAAATCGTCTTTTATTCCCGTATCCTAAGGGCCCTATGGACTTACGTTTTAATCGGAGTGGCCGTTTCAATAGTTTTAAGATTTGCCGGACTTAATTATACGGATAATACCTTTATATTGTTGTTACTTACTCCGTCAGCTCTTGTATTAAGTTGTGGTGCTAAAATTTATGCAAAACTTCCAACACGCAGAAATCATGGGATATTTCATCAATAATATTGCTTAAATTATTCATATTATCATTATCTAAATTTGCATTCCATTCATCAAGTAACAATACTGAAACATTTGTATTATCAACATTTTGGGCTATTTCTTTTAAATTTTCTATTG